>NZ_CAHJWW010000016.1 GCF_903643035.1 Sphingomonas bacterium
CCCGCGATCACCGCCTCGCCCGCCGCCGTGACGGAGGTGACGCCGCCGTCGCGCCCGCCCGGCGCGGCCAGCACCAGCGGCCGGTCGAACAGGTTGTTCAGCACCTGTACCGCGTCCCATGCCGCCTTGTAGCTGAGCGCGCAGGCGCGGGCGGCGCCGCTGATCGATCCTGTGTCCCGTACCGCGCGCAGCAGCGCGATCCGCTCCGCGCCGACGCGTCCGGCCCCGGCGCGGCGCAGGAGAAGCTCGGCGTGAAGCGGATCGGCGGCGGTCATCCGCCCCCCGTATCAGTAACGGAAGCGGACCGTACCCCCGATCGTGCGCGGATCGCTCGGCGTGCCCAGGATCAGTCCGGAGTTGCCCGCCTGAATCGTCACGTTCTGGATGTAGTTGGTATCGAGCAGGTTGCGCGCGAACACCGCAAGTTCCAGCCCGTTGCCGAAGCGATAGCCGACCGATCCGTTGGTGACGTTGTAACCATAGATGTAGGTGTAGCGCGACAGCGACGAGTCGCCGTTATAGCCGCTGCGCGAATTGCTATCGGCGTGAAGGAAGACGGACCCCTGGTTGCCGAACAGCGTGACGGGATGGGCATAGTCGGCCCCGACCGTGAACGAGAACTTGGGCAGCGATGCGAGTTGCTGGCCCGTCAGGCTGCATGCGGTGGTGGCGGCGGTCTGCAGTTCCAGCGGGCACGGACCGGCGGGATAGTTGCTGTAGCGCCCGTCCTCATAGGCGAGCGAGGCGCGCAGCGAGAGCCCGCGGAACACCAGCGCCGTCGCCTCCGCCTCGATCCCCTTCACCGTCACCTCGGGGATGTTCGACAGATAGCCGCGCAGCGCCACTGTCTGCGAACTGTCGACGATCGTCGCCTGGAAGTCGCGGACCTTGGTGTAGAAGCCGTCGATGTTGAAGATCAGGTGCCGGTCGAACAGCCGGGTCTTGATCCCGACCTCGTAGTTGGTGTTGCGCTCCGGACGGACGACGGCGGTCGACAGGACGGGGTTGTTGCCCGCGTCCAGCGGCAGCCCGGACATGTTGATGCCGCCCGACTTGAATCCGCGCGCATAGCTTGCATAGCCGAGGACCCCGTCGGTGAGTTGGTACGACAGGTTGCCGCGACCCGACAGGCTGCGGTCGGCATTGTGCGCGGTATAGGCCTGCGGGCGCAGGATCGACAGCTTGGCATTGGCCTGCGCGGTGGTGGTGGGCGTCGCGCCGCCGAAGACGGTCGTGACGTACGAGCCGTCCTTATACTCCCAGGTGTAGCGAAGCCCGCCGGTCACGGTCAGCCGCTTGACGACATGCCAGTTCGCCTCACCGAACGCGGCATAGCTGCGCGACGTGAAGTCGGTATGGCCGTCGGTGCCATAGCCGTCGAGCAGGTTGGACGGATAGTTCGTCTGCGTGCCGTTGGCGGCGATCACCGGATTGAGCAGGAAATCGGTCGCGGCCGGACCATAGGTGCTCAGCGGCTCGCCGGTGATCTTCTGGTTGAAGTAATAGAAGCCGCCGACGTAGGTGATGCGATGCTCGCCGTTCGAGGCGAAGCGCAGCTCCTCGCTATACTGGTCCTGGCGCGAGGGAATGTGCTGGACGAGCTGGACCGGGATGCCGGTATAGTCGCGGTCGTTGGCCGCATCCCAGTTCCACCATCGCCACGCCGCGACGTTGGTGATCGTGACCGGGCCGACGGTCCAGTCGGTGATGTCGCTGATGCCGCCCTCGTTCGTCTTGACGTTGAGCTGCGCATCGATGTCGGTCAGCCGCGCATAGGGGTCGGTGCTCGGCGGCGAGTAGCCGAACTTTGCGGCAAGCGCCGGGAACTGCTTGGCCGCCGGACGCAGCGACTGGCCGACCCGCAGATAGACCTGCGTGCAGCAGGTGCTGTCGAAGCTGGTGAAGTCCGCGATCAGGCGGCTGGTCAGGTTGGCGGTCGGCCTGAAGAGCAACTGGCCGCGCACGGCCTGGTTGCCGATCGCGTTCTCGTTCTCGCCGGTGCGTACGTTCCGGATCACGCCGTCGCGCCGTGTCGACACCGCCGACACGCGGAAGGCCAGAACGTCGTCGACGATCGGGCCGGACACCGCCCCCTTCGCCTGGATGAAATTATAGCTGCCATAGGACACCTCCACCTCGCCCTCGGGCTTGAAGGTCGGCAGGCGGCTGGAGACGCTGATCGCGCCGGTGGTGGTGTTCTTGCCGAACAGCGTGCCCTGCGGTCCGCGAAGCACCTCGATCTGCTCGATGTCGCTGAAGTCGAACGCGGCGGTGGCGGGGCGGGCGTGATAGACCTGGTCGACGTAGAAACCGACGCCCGGTTCCAGCCCGTCGTTGGACTGGCTGACCGCCACGACGCTCGATCCGAGCCCGCGGATCGTGAAGGCGGTGTTGCGCGGATTGGCGGACGAATAGTTCAGGCTGGGCACCAGCTGGGAGAGCTGTTGCGTGTTCACCGTATACGACTGGTCGAGCAGGTTGCCGCCGATCACCTGCAGCGACCCCGGCACGCGTTGCGCATCCTCGGCGCGGCGGCGGGCGGTGACGATCACGTCGGGCAACCCGCCATCGCCATGGTCCTGGCCGATCGTAGCGGGTCTGGTGGCGCTTGCGCTGTCCGGGGCGCTGTCCGGCGCGTCCCTGGGCACCGGGGCCGCATCCTGTGGTGCGGCGACCTGCGCGCACGCGGCGCCGGTTATCAGCAGCGATGCCGACAGGCACGCGCCCGCCAGCAGAGTCCCCTTGTTCACGTTCCCATCCCCGCAGTATGTCGTTATGTAGCACCACGACATAGCGGCGCGCTCCCGCCAAGTCACGGAAGAATCGCGCGGTGGCTTGACCCGTACCGGCTCGACGCCGATCCCTGATAACGTGCCACCGGAACGCGCGATCATCGATGGCTGGGGGCTCGTTCCACGATGACGGTCTGGTTCATCAGCGACACGCACTGGGGAGACCATCGCACGATCAACATCCATCGTCGCCCGTTCGGATCGGTGGCAGAGATGGATGCGGCGCTGGTCGCCAACTGGAACGCCGTCGTCGCCCCGGAGGACACGGTCTGGCATCTGGGCGACGTGGCGCGCCGCCCTAGCGACGTGCCCGCGCTGCTCGCCGCTCTAAACGGCAGCAAGCACCTGCTGCGCGGCAACAACGATCCGCCCGGTACCGGCGCGGCGTCGGGCTGGGCCAGCGTCGCCGACTATGCCGAGCTCGACCTCGACGGGCGCTTCGTCGTCCTGGGCCATTATCCGTTTCGCAGCTGGAACCGGCAGGCGAAGGGCGCGATCGACCTGCATGGCCACAGCCACGGACGCCTGAAGCCGATGCCGCGTCAGTTCGATGTCGGGGTGGACGCGCGGGGGTTCGGGCCGGTGACTCTGGCCATGCTGTTGAACCCCGTTCCTCCGCTCCGTCCGGCCTGACCCTGTCGAGGGATGGTTTCTCCTAAAGGAAGGCAGGGCTTCGACAGGCTCGACCCGAACGGGGATGGCGTTGGCCGCCAGCTGGTATAGCCTGACGGTGGAAGGGGACGGGCATGGCAGGCGGACTGTTGCGGCGAAAGCCGATCGCGACGGCGGACGGAGCCGGGGTCGCGCTCGCCCGCACCCTGTCGTGGCCGCACCTGCTGGCGCTCGGCGTCGGGGCGATCGTCGGTACCGGCATCCTGACGCTGATCGGCGTCGGTGCGGATCGGGCGGGGCCGGCGGTGCTGCTGAGCTTCGTGGCGGCGGGGGCGATCTGCGCATGCGCGGCGCTGTGCTATGCCGAGATGGCGAGCGCGATCCCGATATCCGGCAGCGCCTATGCCTATAGCTATGCCGTGCTGGGCGAGGCGATCGCCTGGGTGGTCGGGTGGAGCCTGATCCTGGAATATTCACTGGTGGTGTCGACCGTCGCGGTGGGCTGGTCCGGTTATGCGGTGGCGTTCCTGAAGGGGATGGGGATCGCCGTACCCAAGTCGCTCGCCGCCGGCCCGGCGCTGGGCGGCGTCCTGAACCTGCCGGCGGTGGCGATCATCGCGGTCGTCGCGGGCATGCTGATGCTGGGCACGCGGGAGAGCGCGCGGGTCAACGCCGCGCTGGTCGCGCTCAAGATCGCCACGCTCGCGCTGTTCGTCGCGGTGGCGCTGCCGCGCTTCGATGTGGTCAACCTCCATCCCTTCGCGCCGTTCGGCTTCGGCAGCGTGGCGGGCGCGGACGGGGTCAAACGCGGGGTCATGGGAGCGGCGGCGATCGTCTTCTTCGCCTTCTATGGCTTCGACGCGATCTCGACCGCGGCGGAGGAGACGAAACGACCCGAGCGCGACCTGGCGATCGGCATCGTCGGATCGATGCTGGCGTGTACCGTCATCTACCTGCTCGTCGGCGCGGCCGCGATCGGTGC
Source organism: Sphingomonas bacterium (assembly GCF_903643035.1). Lineage (GTDB taxonomy): Bacteria > Pseudomonadota > Alphaproteobacteria > Sphingomonadales > Sphingomonadaceae > Sphingomonas. The sequence goes on from NZ_CAHJWW010000016.1 coordinate 4,387, forward strand.
CGTGCCGTTCGCCAGGCTGGGCGCCAGTCCGGAGCCCCTGGCGCTGATCCTGCGCGAACTCGGCCGGCCCGGTGTCGCGACGCTCGTCGCGGCGGCGGCGGCGGTCGCGCTGCCGACGGTCCTGCTAGCCTTCCTGTACGGTCAGAGCCGGATCTTCCTGGCGCTGGCGCGCGACGGCTTCCTGCCCGCAGGGCTCGCTCGCGTGTCGGCGCGGGGCGTGCCCGTGCGGATCACCGCCGTTACCGCGACCCTGGTCGCGGCCATCGCCGCGCTGGTGCCGCTCGACGTGATCGCCAGCCTCGCCAACGCAGGGACGCTCGCCGCCTTCATCGCGGTCGCCGCCTCCGTGCTGGTGATGCGGCGGCGCGATCCTGCGATGCCGCGGCCGTTCCGGGTGCCGGCCGCCTGGGTGGTAGCGCCGGCGGCGATCCTGGGCTGCGCCTATCTGTTCACCAGCCTTCAGGCGGTGACGCAACAGGCGTTCCTGGGCTGGAACCTGATCGGGCTGGCGATCTATCTGCTGTATGCGCGCCGCCGCGCGGTCATGGCCTGATGGCCGCCACCATCGCCCGGACCGCGGCGCCTAGCCGACGCGCGTCCAGTTGAGCGTACGGCAGAACGGCCCGAGGCATCCCTTGACGTGCAGCGTGCCGCCATCGCGCAGCAGTTCCGCGCGATAGCTGCGACCGCTGTCGGGATCATAGACCCGCCCCTTCCACCGGTCCCCCGCCGACACGAAGCCCGACAGGATCGTGATGCCCTTGATCGGCTGCGTCCGCTGGGCCGGGTCAGGGTTCTTGACGTCGGTCGCAGGGCCGCCCAGTCGCGGCTTGACGACGCGGACGATCCGGCCGCAGAGCTTCGCCCCGCTGTCCCGCACTTGGCAAGGCGCAACCTCAACGACCGCACTGCCGTCGGTCACCAGCCATCGGCCGGTGACCGGGATGGGCGCCGCCGCCGCGGGCTTGACGACGAGCATCGCCAGCAGCGTCGCCACCCATGTCCTCATGCCGCGAGCTTGCGCAGCACATAATGGAGGATGCCGCCGTTGAGGAAATATTCCAGCTCGTTGACCGTATCGATCCGGCATCGCGCGACGAACGTCTCGGCCGTTCCGTCGGCCCGCGTCAGCGCCACCTCTACGTCCTGGCGCGGCCGCAACCCGGCGACGTCGAGGATCGTGAACGTCTCGCTGCCATCGAGCTTCAGCGAGGTGCGGTCGTCGCCAGCCGAGAACTGAAGCGGCAGGACGCCCATGCCGACGAGGTTGGACCGGTGGATGCGCTCGAAGCTCTCGGCGATCACGCAGCGCACGCCGAGCAGGTTGGTACCCTTCGCCGCCCAGTCGCGCGACGATCCGGTGCCGTACTCGCGCCCCGCGATCACCACCAGCGGCACGCCGTCCGCCTTGTACGCCATGGCCGCGTCATAGATCGACATGACCTGGCCGTCGTGCCTGGACATGCCGCCCTCGACGCCCGGCACCATCTCGTTTCGGATGCGGATGTTGGCGAAGGTGCCGCGCATCATCACCTCGTGGTTGCCGCGCCGCGCGCCATAGCCGTTGAAGTCGGCGACGGTCACCTGACGGTCCTGAAGATACAGGCCGGCGGGCGACGAGGCACGGATGCTGCCGGCCGGCGAGATGTGGTCGGTCGTGATAGAGTCGCCCAGGATCGCCAGCGGCCGTGCGTCGACGATGTCCGTGACCGGCGCCGGCGTCATCTCCATCCCGTCGAAATACGGCGGGTTGGCGATGTAGGTGCTGCCCGCACGCCAGTTATAGGTGTCCGATCCCTCGACCTGGATGCCCGACCAGTGGCGATCGCCCTGGTACACGTTCCCGTAACGCGCCTCGAACATCCCGGAATCGATGTTGGCGGCCATGACGGTCGCCACTTCCTCGTTGGAGGGCCAGATGTCCTTCAGATATACGTCGGCGCCGTCGTCGCCCTGGCCGATCGGCGTCGTGACCATGTCCTCGGTCACCGTGCCCTTTATGGCATAGGCGACGACCAGCGGCGGCGAGGCGAGGAAGTTGGCGCGCACGTCCGCCGACACGCGACCTTCAAAGTTGCGGTTGCCCGACAGGACCGACGCCGCGACAAGGTCGTTCTCGTTGATCGCCGCCGAGATTGGCGCGGCGAGCGGTCCCGAGTTGCCGATGCACGTCGTGCAGCCATAACCGACGAGGTTGAAGCCCAGCGCGTTCAGGTCGCTCGTCAGCCCCGCCTTGTCGAGATAGTCGGTCACGACCTGCGACCCCGGCGCGAGCGAGGTCTTCACCCACGGCTTGGGCTTCAGTCCAAGCGCATTCGCCTTGCGCGCGACGAGGCCGGCCGCGACCAGCACGCTGGGGTTCGAGGTGTTGGTACACGAGGTGATCGCCGCGATCACGACGTCGCCGTCGCCGATGTCGTGGTCGCGCCCCGCGACCGGCGCGCGGACGGCGGTTTCCTTCATGTAGACCTTGTGCAGGTCGCCGTTGAACACCTCGTCCACCTTGTTCAGCGACACCTTGTCCTGCGGGCGCTTGGGGCCGGCGAGGCTGGGCACGACGCAGGCCATGTCGAGTTCCAGCGTGTCGGTGAACACGGGATCGGGCGCGTCGGCGTGGCGCCACAGCCCCTGCGCCTTCGCATAGGCCTCCGCCAGCGCCACCGCCTCGTCCGAGCGCGCGGTGAGGCGCATGTAGTCGAGCGTCTTGTCGTCGATCGGGAAGAAGCCGCACGTCGCGCCGTATTCGGGCGCCATGTTGGCGATCGTCGCGCGGTCGGCGAGCGTCATGTGGTCGAGCCCGGGACCGTAGAACTCGACGAAACGGCCGACCACGCCCCTGGCGCGCAGCATCTGCGTGACGGTGAGGACGAGGTCGGTCGCGGTGATCCCCTCGCCCAGCGCGCCCGTCAGCCGGAAACCCACCACCTCGGGGATCAGCATGGAGACGGGCTGGCCGAGCATCGCCGCCTCCGCCTCGATCCCGCCGACGCCCCAGCCGAGCACGCCCAGGCCGTTGACCATCGTCGTGTGGCTGTCGGTGCCGACCAGCGTGTCGGGGTAGGCGAAGGTCACGCTGTCGCTCCGGGCGCCCGCCTGAGTCGAGGACCAGACCGCCTGACTGACGTATTCGAGGTTCACCTGATGGCAGATGCCGGTGCCGGGCGGCACGACCTGGAAGTTGTCGAGCGCCTTTGATCCCCATTTCAGGAACTCGTAGCGTTCGATGTTGCGCTGATACTCCAGGTCCATGTTGTCGCCCAGCGCCTGGGGCGTGCCGAACTCGTCCACCATCACGCTATGGTCAATGACGAGATGGACGGGGACCTGCGGGTTTATCTTCGCCGCGTCGCCGCCGAGCTTGGTGATCGCGTCGCGCATCGCCGCGAGGTCGACGACGCAGGGAACGCCCGTGAAATCCTGCATCAGCACGCGCGCGGGGCGATACTGGATCTCGCGGTTGGGGTTGCTGGGGTCCTTCTGCCAGTCGATCAGCGCCTGGATGTCGGTGACGGTGACGGTCTTGCCATCCTCGAACCGCAGCAGGTTCTCCAGCAGCACCTTCATCGAGAAGGGCAGCCGCGACACGTCGCCCAGCTGCGCCGCCGCCTTGTCGAGCGAGTAATAGTCGTAGGCCTTGCCGCCGACGGTCAGCGTGGTGCGGGTGCCTAGCGTGTCCTGGCCGATGGCGGTCATGGCGCATATCTCCTGAGCAGGTCCGGTGCCGGCATGGTCGAAGGGGAGCGACAGCCCCACGCGACACCCAGCGACGACCGGCGGAAACGATTGTTGCTTGCAGCTCTAGCAAGGAGGACGCGGCGGGGGAAGGGGCGCGGGGCGGTGGACGGGGCCGGGATTGCTCCGGATCAACGCGCCCGAGCCATGCCGGCCGCGCTTCTTGTCGTCGCGACGCGAGCGGGCGCCCGGCTGTCGATCGCGACGCCCCGGCGGACGACGGGTCCGATCAGGCCCGACTCTCAGGCCCGTTCACTTGCCCGTCGATTGGCCCGCTTCCAAACCCAGCGACCGGCGCAAAAACGCGTCCGACTTGCCGAGCAGGTCCGCGCGGACATCGGCATCGTCGAGCTGATGGGTGAGTCCCTTGTATTCGACGTAATCGACCCTCCTGCCCGCCCCGCGCAGGCGGGAGGCCATCAGCCGGGACTCGCCGACGCCGACGTTGGTGTCGAGGTCGCCGTGGAACATCAGCACGGGGGCCTTGATGCGATCCGCATTCTGCGCGGGCGATCCCGCGCGCACCTCCGGCCCGTGTCCGATCTGCGCGTCGACTATCCTGTAGTTGGTGTAGTATCGATACTGGCCGCGCAGCGTCTCGAGGTCGGTGACGGGCGCGACCGCCACGATCGCCTTGAACAGGTCCGGGTCGAGCGCCGCCGACTGGAGCGCCGCATAGCCGCCGTACGACCAGCCGACGATCGCGAGCTTGCCCGGCGCGGCGATGCCGGACGCCAGCAGGTAGCGGCCGGCGTCGTTGACGTCGCCGATCGCGGTCCGCCACGACTGGAAGCCGTTCTTCTGGAACCACGCCGAGCCGTAGCCGGACGAACCGCGGTAGTTGGGCTGGAGCACCGCATAGCCGCGGCTGGCGAAGAACTGCGACAGCCAGTCGAAGCCCCATTCGTCGCGTGCCGACGGCCCGCCATGCGGCATCACGATCGCGGGCAGCCCCTTTGGAATACCGGGACCGTCGCTGCCCGGCGGCAGGGTGAGATAGGCCGGGATATCCGTGCCGTCCGCCGCCTTGAAGGTGACCGGCCGCACGCTCGCGAGCCTCACGTCGGCGAGCCCGGGGCGGACGGCCATGATCTCGGCCAGGTGGCGGCTCGGCTTGTCATAGAGGTAGTAGCGGCCCGGATCGCTGTCCGATCCGGCGAACAGCACCAGCTGCTTCTCGTCCGCGCTGGCGTCCACGAAGGTGATGATCGGGGTGGTGGGCAAGGCGCGGCCAAGCGAGGCGCCCAACGTCTTGAGCTCCGGGTCGAAGAACACGTTCTCGCGCTTGTCGGTGGCGAAGCTCGCCCCGACCACCCGGCGCTGACGCCCGATCGTCAGGAGTTCGTCGACGTCCACCCGGGGGTTGGCCAGCACCAGCTCGCGCTTGCCGCTGCCGTCGAGCGAGACGCGGTACAGGCCCTGGCGCCCGCCCGCGTCGTCGAAGCCATAGGCGGCGTTCAGGTCGCGATCGACCGCATAAGGCTCGAACCCGCGGTCGCCGGTGCTGGTGACGGTGACGGTGGACAGCGGCTGCCACCCGCGCCCGCCCGGCTGGCGATAGCGGAAGGCGACCCGGCCCAGCATGTAGCCGTTGTCCGCAGCGGCGGCGACGCCCATCACCCGCACCGTGCCGTGCCCGTCCGACAGATAGTCGATCGCGCCGGCCGCCGGCGGCTCGATCTGGCGATGCTGGAGGCTGGTCGTGTCGATCTGCTCGACGCCGACGCCCGATCGGTGCGACGCGAGAAGGGTGCCGGTGCTGTACTGCTCCGATACGGCGCGGGTGACGAGGACCGCGCCGCTGCCGTCCGCCAGCCAGTCGATCACGCCGCCGCCCGACTGGCCGAGCCCCAGGTCGCCGGAGCGCCGCTCCGCGCTCACCTCCTTCAGGTCGCCGCCGTCGGCGTTCATCGCGAACAGGCGGGTCAGGCTGAGCTGCAGGCCGTTTGCGGACGTCACCGCCGCCACCTGGCACAGCAGCCGCGCGTCGGTGATCCAGGAGCAGTCGACGATCTGGTCGGGCCGTCCGCTGGAGGTCATCACCAGCTTCTCGCTGGCGGCGGCGACGTCATAGACGTATACCCCGCTGCTCGCTCCGGCGGTCGCGCGCAGGATCGCGATCCGCTTGCCACCGGGCGACAGGCTGATCTGGCGGACGTTCTCGCGCGTGCCGAACAGCCGCGCGGTCCGCGTCGCATCATCCACGGAAGACCTGTCCGCTGGCGACCTGTCCGCCGCCGCCCGTTGCGCGGGCGCTCCCGTCGCCGCGTCAACCGATCCGGCCATCCCCGACAAGGCGAGCGCCATCCCCAGCGCGACGCGCGGTCCGTATGCCATCGATCCTCCCCAACCCCCCGGGTGACGGTGCGAGGATACCGTCCTCGCGATGCAGTGCAAGCCACTCACGAGCGACGCGGAATCGGTTCCGCGGAAAACCCCGCGTCGCCGGTGACCCGGCGCTTGCACGCCACGTCCCGTCCGGTCCGGTCCGGTCGTTTACGCCGTGGTCATCCATAGTGCGTCATCCTGCCGCGACGGATGGGAGGGCGATGGCTTCGGGCGTCGCCGCGCGGGGGAAGATGATGCTGGAGGACGTTTCGCCATCGGCGGACGAGCCGGTGGGCGCCACCGGTGCCGGCGGGCTCGCGATCGTCGCCCTGGCTCCGGCGCTGCTGGCGGCGTGCGGCGACGGCACGGGATCGGGCACCGCCGGGGCGGGCACCGCGCCAGGCATCACCGTCGCGGCGGCGAGCGTCACCCCGGTCCAGGCCAGCCGCTTCCTTGCCCAGTCGACGATGGGCGCCACGCGGACGATGGTCGACGCGCTGGTGGCGCGCGGGTTCGACGGGTGGCTGACCGACCAGTTCGCGCTGCCCCGCGCGACGACGCACTGGGACTGGCTCGTCGCCAACGGCTACGGCCTTGCGGCGAACGTCAACGGCCAGGCCGGCTATGACGCGACCGTCTGGCGGCAGCTGATCGCGGAGCCCGACCAGCTGCGCCAGCGCGTCGGCATGGCGCTGCTCGACCTGATGGTCGTCGGCATCGACGGGATCAACACCAACTGGCGCGCCTTCAACGCCGCCGCCTATCTCGACGTGCTCATGGACGGCGCGTTCGGCAATTTCCGCGCGCTGATGGGCGCGATCACCACCAGCGCGGCCATGGGATCGTTCCTGACCTTCCTGAACAACCGCAAGGCCAACGCCGCCACCGGATCGCAGCCCGACGAGAACTACGCGCGCGAGCTGATGCAGCTGTTCACGCTGGGGCTCTACAAGCTCAACATGGACGGCACGCTCATCGGCGGCGCGACGCCGGTGGAGACCTATACGCAGGCCGACGTGTCGGGACTGGCGCGCGTGTTCACCGGGCTGTCGCTTGCCTCGACCAGCACCGCGACGCCGGACGTGTACCGCCAGCCGCTGGTGATGAACGCCGCGGTCAACGAGACGGGCAGCGCGAGCTTCCTTGGCACCAGCGTCACGGGCGGCGGGATGGCGGCGGTGAACGCCGCGCTCGACGCGATCTTCGCGCACGGCAACATCGCCCCGTTCGTGTCGAAGCAGCTGATCCAGCGGCTGGTCTCGTCCAACCCGTCGCCCGGCTATGTCGCGCGCGTGGCGGCGGTGTTCGCGGACAACGGCAAGGGGGTGCGCGGCGACATGCAGGCGGTGCTGCGCGCGATCCTGCTCGACACCGAAGCGCGATCGGACGCGAGCCTGGCGACCACGACGGGAGGCAAGCTGCGTGAGCCGATCACGCGGCTGACCGGCTGGGCGCGCGCCTATGGCGCCGCCTCGCCGTCGGCCGCCTGGGCGATCGGCGACACATCGAGCAGCTCCACCCGGCTCGGCCAGTCGCCGGGACGCGCGCAGACCGTGTTCAACTTCTTCCGCCCCGGCTATTCGCCGCCCAACACCGCGATCTCCGCCGCCGGCCTCGTCGCGCCCGAGTTCCAGCTCGCGAACGAGCAGACGGTGGTCGGCACGGTCAACTACCTCCAGGCGCTGATCGCGAACGGCGCGGGCGACGTGAAGGCGGACTACACCGCGATCCTCGCCAAGGCGGGCGACAGCGCCGCACTGGTGGACGAGGTGAACGTGGTGCTCGCCGCCGGCCAGCTTTCCGCCACGACGGTCGCGTCGATCAGGACGGCGGTGGACAGCGTGGCGACGACCGCGACGGGCGGCCCGACCAACCGGGTGGGGATCGCGATCCTGCTGACGCTGGCGTCGCCCGACTATCTGACGCTGAGATAGGAGACGGACGATGTGCGACGACGACCGCTCCTCCGACCCGTACCGCGCGCTCGGGCTCGATCCCGCCGACCGGATCGACGGGTCGCGTCGCGCCTTCCTGCGCCGCTCGGCCGCGCTCGGGCTGGCGGGAGTCGCGACCCCGTTCGTCTCCAGCCTGGCCGCGATCGGCGAGGCGGCGGCGGCGACCGCAGGCGACTACAAGGCCCTGGTCTGCGTGTTCCTGTACGGCGGCAACGATCACGCCAACACGCTGACCCCTTATCACCAGGCGGGCTACGCCGCGTACCAGGCGGCGCGCGCGAACCTCGCGCTGACGCGGGACCAGCTCGCGCCAGGCCTGCTCACCCCCGCGACCGCGCTGCCGAACGGGCGGCAATACGCGCTGGCTCCCGCGATGCAGCCGCTGCTGCCGTTGTTCAATGGGGGCAAGATGGCGGCGGTGATGAACCTCGGCACGCTCGTCCAGCCGACCACCAAGGCGCAATATACCGCCGCCTCCGTCAAGCTGCCGCCCAAATTGTTCAGCCACAACGACCAGCAGAGTTATTTCCAGGCGAGCAACCCGGAAGGCGCGACGTCGGGCTGGGGCGGGCGGATCGGCGACCTGTTGCAATCGGGCAACGGGTCGTCGACGCTGACGTGCATCAACGCGAGCGGCAACGCGGTGTACCTGACGGGCCGCGCGGCGGTGCAGTATTCGATCGGCTCGGGTGGGCCGGTCGCGCTGCTGGGCAACGGGTCGAGCGTGTTCGGATCGTCGGCGGCGGTGTCGACGCTGAAAAGCCTGATGACCGGCGGCAACGGCCACGTCATCGGCAACGAGCACGCCGTCGTCGCCAGGCGCGCGCTCGACACCTACGCGCAGGTGACGGCGGCGCTGGGGAACGCGCCGGCGGCGAGCTTCCCGCTGTTCCCGTCGGGCAACAGCCTCGCCGACCAGCTCAGGATCGTCGCGCGGATGATCTCGGTCTCGTCGGAACTGGGCGCGAAGCGGCAGGTGTTCTTCGTCTCGCTGGGCGGGTTCGACATGCACGAGAACCTGGCCGCCGCTCACCCGGTGCAGATCGGGCTGGTGGCGAACGCGATGCGCGCCTTCTACGACACCACCGCCGCGCTGGGCGTCGCGGACAAGGTGACGACCTTCACCGCCAGCGATTTCGGCCGCACGCTGACCAGCAACACCAGCGGCGCGGACCATGGCTGGGGATCGATGCACTTCGTCATGGGCGGCGCGGTGAAGGGCCAGCGCCTGTACGGCACCGCGCCCGCGATTGGCAGCGGCACGGCGGACGACGTCGGCCAGGGGCGGCTGGTGCCGACGACGTCGGTCGACCAATACGCCTCGACGCTGGCGAGCTGGTTCGGGGTGGGAACGGGCGACATGACGACGGTGCTGCCCAACATGGGAAACTACACGCCGTCGACGTGGAACCTCGGGTTCGTGTGAGCAGGGGATCCGGGCGAGGAAGGTGCGATGGCGGGCGGGGTTCCCGACGCCGGCTTGATCGCCTGCCCTAAGCCGCTACGCTCGCGCCTCACGAGTGGAGAGTCGGTATGTCGGCACGTACATGGATGACGGCGGTCTTGCTGCTCACCGGCGCCAGCGCGGCTCGGGCCGAGGATCATGACCTGCCCGCCACCCCCGCGACCGTCGCCTGGGGCCACTACGACGCCGCGGCCAAGCCGGTGCTCACCGTCCGTTCGGGCGATACGGTGACGGTCCACACCCTGCTGACCAACAGCCCCACCGGCCTCGAACGCGCGGGCGTCGCGCCGGCGGACATCGAGTCCTCGTTGCGGGCGGTGTTCGCGGGCGTGGCGGCGGATCAGCGGGGGCCGGGCGGGCATATCCTGACCGGGCCGATCGCCGTGGAGGGCGCGGAAGCTGGCGACACGCTGGAGGTGCGGATCCTGAAGATCGACCTCGCCATTCCCTATGCTTATAATGCGTTCGGACCGACGACCGGCTTCCTGCCCGACGACTTCCCCTATCGCCGCGTGAAGATCGTGCCGCTCGACAGGAAGCGGATGGTTGGCCATGTTGCGCCAGGCGTCGACGTGGCGCTGCACCCCTTCTTCGGCAGCATGGGCGTCGCGCCGCCGACGTCCTTCGGCCGGTACGACAGCACTCCGCCCAATATCGGCGGCGGCAACATGGACGATCGCGCGCAGGTCGCGGGCACCACCCTGTTCTTTCCAGTCCACGCGCCGGGCGCGCTGCTGGAGGTAGGCGACGGCCACGCCGCGCAGGGGAATGGCGAGGTCGACATCACCGCGCTGGAGACCAGCCTCGTGGGCAAGCTTCAGCTAATCCTGCACAAGAAAGGCAGCGGCGCAGACGTCGAGGCCAGCTATCCGCGCGCGGAGACGCCCGCTGCCTATATCGCGATGGGCTTCGACGAGGACCTGTCGAACGCCGCGCGCAAGGCGGTGCGGGGCATGATCGACTGGCTGGTGGCGGCCAAGGGGATGACGCGCGACGATGCGTACATGTTGGTTAGCGTTGCGGGCGACGTCGAGGTGACCGAGCTGGTGGACCGCAACAAGGGCGTGCACGTGGCGCTGCCCAAGGCGGTGTTCGCAAACTCAGGGCGGTGACTCCTCCGACCCGTTCGTGCCAAGCTTGTCGAAGCGCTGCTTCTCGTCAAAGGGGCTGCCGTTCTCCTGCGGGAAGGGTCGTGCTCGGACAAGCGAGGGTCAACGGAAGAGGAGAAGGCAAGGTCTCAGGGTGACGAAGCGCAGCGATCCGCCCTAAGGGAGCGTCATGCCCGTCCGCATGCTCCACCTCCACTCCACCTTCGCGCTCGGCGGCAAGGAGGCGCGGGCGGTGCGGCTGATGAACGCCTGGGGGCCGGCCGCCACGCACACGATCGTCTCCGGCATCCCCGACCAGCTCGGCGCGCGCGCGCGGATCGACCCGGGCATCGCGTACGAGATCGCGTCCGACCCGCCGCCGCTGACCGGCCGGCCTTCCGTCGCCCGCTACGAGGCGATCTCGCGCACCATGCGCGGCTACGATCTGGTGCTGACCTATAACTGGGGCGCGATCGACGGGGTGATGGCGCGGCGCGTGTTCGGGAAGAACGCCCCGCCACTGGTCCATCACGAGGACGGGTTCAACGAGGACGAGGCGGGTGGGCTGAAGCGCGAGCGCAACCTGTACCGCCGGCTCGCGCTGCCCGCCGCGCATGCGCTGGCGGTGCCGTCGCGGATGCTGGAGGCGATCGCGCTTCGGACATGGCGCCAGCCGCCCGGGCGAGTCCACCGCATCGTCAACGGCATCGACACCGCGCTGTACGCACGACCGCCCAAGCGCGGCGCGATCCCGGGTTTCGAGCGCCGGCCGGGCGAGATAGTGATCGGCGCGCTCGCCGGCTTGCGCGCCGTCAAGGACCTGCCGCTGCTGGTGCGCGCGGTCGGTGGCCTGTCGGGACGCGCGCGGCTGGTGATCGTCGGCGAGGGGCCGGAGCGCGGCGCCATCGAAAAGGCGGCGATGGCGATGGGGCTGGGCGACAACCTGGTCATGCCCGGACATCTGGAACGGCCGTACCGGTTCGTCGGGCTGTTCGACCTGCTGGCGGTGTCGTCCCGGTCCGAGCAGTTCCCGATCTGCGTGCTGGAGGCGATGGCGGCCGGGCTGCCGGTCGCGTCGATGCCGGTGGGCGACGTCGCGACGATGGTGGCGCCCGCGAACCTGCCGTTCGTGGCCGCGCGCCGCGCCGACGAAGTGGGGCTGCGCGATGCCATGGAGGCGCTGGCGCGAGACCCGGGCCTGCGCGCCAGCGTGGGCGCCGCGAACCGCGCTAAGGCAGTGGCCGACTATGACGAGGTGCTGATGATCGCGCGCTACAAGGCGTTGTACGAGGATGCCATGGGCCGGCCAGGCGCATTGGGGTGACGACACGAGGTCGTTTCCCGTCAAACCTGCCCTTGGTCGGCCCGTATCGGTATTTACCTCGCGCAGGGTTGGCAATGCGCTTATGGTGATGATGTAATCGGCGTGGAAGGCGATGCGTCCAGTGTTCAAAGGTATCAGGCCGATCAACTATGGCGGACGCGAGGTCTGGCCGCTGATCGAAGGTGGCAAGGGTGTCGCGGCGACCAACCACGCCTCCGCCGGTGCCTGGGCGGCGGCGGGCGGGATCGGAACCGTGTCGGCGGTCAACGCCGACAGCTACGATCCCGACGGTAGGATCATCCCGCAGATCTATCGTGCGCTCACCCGGCGCGAGCGGCACGACGAGCTGGTCCAGTATGCGATCGACGGCGCGGTGCATCAGGTGAAGCGGGCCTGGGACATCGCCGGCGGCGTCGGCGCGATCAACATCAACGTGCTGTGGGAGATGGGTGGCGCGCAGCGCGTGCTGGAGGGTGTGCTGGAGCGCACCCGCGGCCTTGTCGCGGGCGTCACCTGCGGCGCGGGCATGCCGTACAAGCTGTCGGAGATCGCGGCGTCGTACAACGTCAACTATCTGCCGATCGTGTCGTCCGCGCGCGCCTTCCGGGCGCTGTGGAAGCGCGCCTATTCCAAGGTGTCCGAGCTGCTGGGCGCGGTGGTGTACGAGGATCCGTGGCTGGCGGGCGGGCATAACGGCCTGTCCAACGCCGAGGACCCGCTGGTGCCGCAGGACCCGTACCCGCGCGTGAAGGCGCTGCGCGAGACGATGCGCGAGGGCGGGCTGGCCGACGACGTGCCGATCGTGATGGCGGGCGGCGTGTGGTACCTGCGCGACTGGAACGAGTGGATCGACAATCCCGAGCTCGGCCAGATCGCGTTCCAGTTCGGCACGCGCCCGTTGCTGACCCGCGAAAGCCCGATCGCGGACGGATGGAAGCAGCGGCTGACCACGATCGGAGAGGGCGAGGTGTCGCTGCACCGCTTCTCCCCCACCGGCTTCTACTCCTCCGCGGTGCGCAACCCGTTCCTGCTCGGGCTGGAGGCGCGATCCGAGCGGCAGATCGCGTTCTCGACGCAGACGGCGGGGGATCATGTCTATCAACTCGATGTCGGCGTGAAGGGCAGGAACTTCTGGGTCACGCTGGGCGACCTGCAACGCGCGCGCGCCTGGTATGGCGAGGGGTTCACCGATGCGCTGAAGACGCCGGACAATACCCTGGTGTTCGTGACGCCATCGCAGAAGGGCGAGATCCGCAAGGACCAGGCGGACTGCATGGGCTGCCTGTCGCACTGCCTTTTCTCGAGCTGGGCGGATAGCGAGACCAACTCGACCGGGCGTCTGGCCGACCCGCGCAGCTTCTGCATCCAGAAGACGCTGCAGGACATCGCGCACGGCGGCGAGGTGGAGCAGAACCTGATGTTCGCGGGCCATTCGGCGTACCAGTTCAAGCTCGACCCGTTCTACTCCAACGGCTTCGTGCCCACCGTCGGCCAGCTGGTGGAGCGGATACGCACGGGGGACTGAGGAGACCGACGACGGTGTCCTGCTACCGTTCGTAGCGATCAAGCCGCAGAAGAGATCACCGACCGCCCATCATTCCCATCAGCGCCATCGCCACCTGACGCTCCTGCACCGAAACCATGCCGTCCCGGTTGACGTCCGCGAGGTCGAATAGGTGGAGCGGGCGGGCGAGCGCCTCGTCCAAGGTCACGCGGCCGTCGCCCTTCGTGTTGGCGCGGTCGTACCAGCCCGCGCCGATGTGCGACAGCGCGTCGACCCCGCTCGCGGGCGCGGCCGGCTGGTGCGTCCGATACGTCGCGAACTCGGCGCGCGTGACGACGCCGTCGCGATTGGCGTCCATCTGCGCGAATTGCCGCTTCACGACCGCGACTACCTCGGTCCGCGCGATCGGGCGGTCCGGGAACTGCGCGGCGGTCTGGGCCGGGGCGGCGGAAGCGAGCAGGCCGGCCAAGGCGGCGGCGAAGGCGATGCGGATCATTGGGCCTGTCTACCGTCGCACGCTGTCTGCGAACTGAACGGCGATCCGGCATCTATGCCGCGACCGGCAGCGTTCGTACGATCGCCGCAGCTCCGGCGACCACGGCGGCGTCCTCAACGAAACCGGTCGGCGTCTGGCCATAGCGGCGCAACGCCGCCATCCGCGCGCGCCAGCCGGGATAGGAGGCGACCACCGCCGTCGCGCCGCCCACCGCGGCACCGAGCCAGCGTTCTCTGCGGGGCGCCAGCGCCATGCCGGCGAGCGCGCTGGTCATGAATCGCGCGGCAAGCCCGATGGGCACGATCCGATCGGGAGCGGTCTTCTGCTTGTCGCCCACCAACTCGCCGACGGCCAGCAGCGCGGTGGCGGCCGCCGCCCATCCGGCGCCCAGGAACGGAAGCCTGCCGTTCTCGTCGGGCAGCTCGCCACGCGCCGCCGCGATATAGACGGTCGCGAGCGGCGTCATCGCGCGCTGGCCCCCGACGAGGCCCATGAGGAACGAGGCGAGCATGGCGGAACTCCTGTAGGTTCGCGCGATCAATCGACTGGCCGATGGTGAGTTCCCTTGAGCCGTAGGCTTGGCACGGGATTGGCGCGCCAATCCCGCCCGGACAGATAGGCTTCCCGTGAACGGTGCTTGAGCGCCGCCGGCCGGGGAGGGAGCGCGCAAGTCGGGCGGGCGCCGACGTGCCGCGCTACGCCCACCCCTCCAGCACCTGGTCCGGCGGTCTCAACCCGTCCGCCCAGGCCCGGATGTTCGAGATCACCCGCTCGCCGCTCGCCACCCGGCCTTCCATCGTCGCCGACCCCATGTGCGGCGTCATCACCACGTTGGGCAGCGCCAGCAGGCGCGGGTCGATCGCCGGCTCGTGCCGCCAGACGTCCAGCCCCGCGCCGGCGAGCCGGCCACCTTCCAGCGCCACGACCATCGCCTCCTCGTCCACGATCCCGCCCCGGCTGGCGTTGATGAGGTACACATGCGGGCGCAGCAGCGCGATCCGGCGCGCGTCGATCAGCCCCTCGCTGTCGGCGTTGCGCGGCGTGTGCAGCGTCAATATGTCGATCGCGCCCAGCATCGCGTCGAGGTCGGGATGCCACCGCGCGCCAAGCTCCGCCTCCACCATCTCCGGCAGCCGGTGGCGGTTGTGGTAGTGGATCGACAGGCCGAACGCGCGCGCCCGGCGGGCCACCGCCTGGCCGATCCGGCCCATGCCGACGATGCCCAGCGCCTTGCCGCCGATCCGATAACCCAGCATCCCGCCGGGGCTCCACCCCGTCCACGCGCCCGACCGGACCAGCTTCTCCCCTTCCGCCAGCCGCCTTGGCACCGACAGGATCAGCGCCAGCGTCAGGTCGGCGGTATCCTGCGTCAGCACGCCCGGCGTGTTGGTGACGATGATCCGGCGCGCGCGCGCCGCCTTCAGGTCGATGTGGTTCACGCCCGCACCGAAATTGGCGATGAGACCCAGGCGCTCGCCCGCGCCCGCGATCAGGCCCGCGTCGACATCGTCGGTCACGGCCGGCACCAGCACGTCCGCGTGGCGCATCGCCGTCGCCAGCCCGGCGCGATCCATCGGCGTGTCCGATCGATTGGTGGCGGTGTCGAACAGCGCCTCCATCCGGTCCATGACCGCATCGGGCAGCTCGCGGGTGACGATCACCCTGGGGCGGGTCATGCGTCTCGTTTCGGGCATGGCACCGAAGTGACGGAGGGCGGCGGGCGCGTCAACGCCCATTGAAACGCTCACCACGCGAAGGCACAAGGTCGTGGCGTCGGCACAGGGCGACGCGGGGAGAAGCGGAGATGCGCGGAACGATGCTCGCAACGGCGCTTGCCGGCGCCGGCCTACTGACGGCGACGCCGGGCGGGGCGGCGGATCCGAAGCACAAGCTGCCGTATTTCGCGTCGATCGCCGCCGCCCGGGCGCGGATGCGGACCGGACCGGGGCGCAGCTATCCGGCGAGCTGGCTGTACGTCCGTCCCGACCTGCCGGTAAAGGTGCTGGCGACCTTCAAGGAATGGCGCAAGGTGGAGGATCCCGGCGGCACGCAGGGGTGGATGCTCGCCAACCTCCTGTCCGACAAGCGCACCGGCTTCGTCCCGGGCGGGAGCGCCGGCATGGCGGACGATGCGGTGGAACTGCGTGACCGGCCGGCGGCGGCGGGCCGTGTCGCGTGGCGCGCGGCGCCCGGCGTCGTCGGGCGACTGAGCCAGTGCGCCGACGGCTGGTGCAGGCTCGACGTGCGTGGACAGTCGGGCTTCGTCGAACAGGGGCGGCTGTGGGGTGTCGGTCAGGGCGAGGCGCTGCCGTGAACGATCTGCCGTGAACGATCGCCCGGAGTCGCCATGAGCCGACGGCTCCGGGCGACGACGCGTCATCCAGCCCCGTCGATCGCGCATCGTAACCGCGCCTCGTCGGTTGATGCCACCAAATGGTGGAGCGACGACGATGGGCCTGTTCAGCAACGAACCGGATAGCGGGCAGGGCGCGAAGCTCCGCGTGGTCGTATCGGGCGCGTCGAGCGGCATCGGCGCGGCGACCGCGATCGCCTTCGCCCGGGGTGGCGCACGATTGGTGCTGGCGGCGCGCGGGCGCGACGGGCTGGAGGACATCGCCGCCCTGTGCCGCGA
>NZ_CAHJWW010000017.1 GCF_903643035.1 Sphingomonas bacterium
CACGAGGTGAAGCTGATCGTCGACCTGATGTACGAGGGCGGCATCGCCAACATGCGCTACTCGATCAGCAACACCGCCGAATATGGCGACATCACCACCGGCCCGCGGATCATCACCGACGAGACCAAGGCCGAGATGCGCCGCGTGCTGGCCGATATCCAGGGCGGGCGGTTCGTCTCGAAGTTCGTGCTCGACAACCGCGCCGGCCAGCCCGAGCTCAAGGCGGCGCGCAAGCAGGCCGCCGCCCATCCGATCGAGCAGGTCGGCGCGCGGCTGAGGGCGATGATGCCATGGATCGGCGCCAACCGGCTGGTCGATACCGAGCGCAACTAGCCGACATGTCGCGGCGACGTCGACTAAGATAAGGGTAGATTGGGATAAGGGGGAGGCACGAAGGACACGATGGCGCCAGCTTCCCCCCGCCCACGCTGGTCGATCGTCCTCCCGTATTACAATGAGGAGGCGTTCATCGCCGGCACGCTGCGTTCCCTGCTGGCGATGCGCGGCAGGCCGGTCCGCCTGATCCTGGTCGACAACGGCTCCACCGATGCGACGGAGACGTTATGTCGCCGCATGCTGGACGATGCGCCCGGCATCGAGGTACGCTACCTCCTTGAGGAACAGCCGGGTCCGGTCCACGCGCTCCACGCCGGGTTCGCGGCCGTCGACACGCCGCTGGTGGCGTTCTGGAACGCCGACACGACCTATCCGCCCGACTATCTGGTCCGGGCGTCGGCACTGCTCGACCGGCCGGGGGTGGTCGCGGCGATGGCGGTGGGGCTGGACTCCCCTCCATCGTCCTGGCGCGGGCGCTGGTTGCGGTTCCGCAAGTTCGCGACCAGCCTGATCCTGGTCCGGCAGTCGCATACCGGCACGTTCGGCCAGTGTTTCCGCACCGACGCCTTGCGCGCGGCAGGCGGCCCCCGTTCGGACGACTGGCCCTGGGTGCTCGACGATCACGAGGTGATGCAGCGCGTCTTCAAGATCGGCCGCTCGCGCTACCATCCCGATTTCTGGTGCCGCCCCTCCGACCGGCGCGCGAGCAGCGCGCACGTCCGCTGGACGCTGTTCGAGCGGATCATGTACCATGCGACGCCGTTCCGGGCGAAGGACTGGTTCTTCCACAGCTTCCTGGGACCGCGGTTCCAGGCCCGCGGGATGGACAGCGCCAATCTGCGCGTGCGGTGCTGGGAGGATCGTGCCCCGCACGGTGGCGCGTGAGCGGAAACGACCGGGTTCTGCCTGAGCGTTTGACGGGAAGGCCCGCTCTGGCGCAGACAGGGGTCAGTACCATGGGAGACTGTCGATGCGCCTTGCCCCCTTTGCCTCCGCCGCCCTCGCCCTCCTCGCCGCGCCGCTGATCGCGCAGACCGCAGGGCCGCTGCCCGGCGCTCCGGACGTCGCCCGCGCCCATGCCGGAACGTACAAGGTCGATCCCGGCCACAGCCAGGTGGTGTTCACGCTCAATCATCTAGGTTTTACCGAATATACCGGCCAGTTCACCCAGCCCACGGGCTCGCTGACGCTCGATCCGGCCAACCCCGCCCGCGACGCCGTCGATGTGACCTTTCCGATCGACAAGGTGTCGACCACCGTCATCGCGCTCGACGAGCATCTGAAGAAGCCCGATTTCTTCGACGCCGCCCAGTTCCCGACCGGCCGTTTCGTCTCCACCCGCATCCGGATCACCGGCATGAACGCGGTGATCGACGGCAACCTGACGCTGAAGGGCGTGACCAAGCCGGTCACGTTGCAGGCGCACTTCATCGGCGCGGGCACGAACCCGCTCAGCAAGAAGCTGACCATCGGCTTCAAGGCGACGACGACCGTGACGCGCAGCCAGTTCGGCGTCAGCTATGGCCTGCCGATCGTGGCCGACAAGGTGGACCTGACGATCAACGCGGCGTTCGAAGCGGCCGCGTGACCTGACGGCCGGTCGGGACCGCGCCGCATGACGCGGCGTGGTCCCGAACCGTGCGACCGCCGGTCAGGCCGCGCGACCCAGCCGCATGAACCCGTCGAACGTGCCCCGCACATTGGGCGATGCGCCCGCGAGCAGCGGCGCGACCTGATGCAGCAGGCCTTCGTGCGTCCCGTCCGGGCCGCGTTCCGCCATCGCCCAAGGCCCGAACTCGCGTTCCGCGACGTCGCGACGCGACAGCACCACCACCGCGCGGTGGCGAGGATCGCGCCGGATGCGCTCGAACGCCGCCTCCACCGCGGGGTGCTCGCCCTCCAGCGCCTGGAGGAACCGGCGACCGTCGCAATAGAGCAAGCCGGTGATCCCCGCGCGCCCGTTGTTGCGCCGGGACGCGCGCAGGATGGCGGCCGTGTCCGGATCATCGACGACGGTGCTGATGTAGACGAGCTGAAGCATCGGATCTCTCCGTTCCACCCTGTCCTATGCCGAAGAAGTCAAAATGGGGTAAACCGCCCCTTAAAGACGTGATGACTCAATCCCTCGTCGTTGCGAGCGTAGCGAAGCAACCCAGAGCGTCACGCACGCGGCCCTGGATCGCCGCGTCGCTCCGCTCCTCGCAACGACGAGTAGAGGTGGTTGCATCGTGCTCCAATCCGCGCCCGGCGCGCAACTGGACAGGCCGGCACCGCTCGGGCAGAGGTTACGGCATGACCTCGCCGACGCTCCTCCGGCTGCGACTTATTCGCCCTTAGGCGGACCGATGGCGCGTGTGCGCCCGCCCGCCTAAGGGCTCTCCCCAGTCACCCGTCCCGTCCGCCGCGTCCCGCGAGGCCATTCGTCATGCTGTCCGATCCGTCCGCCAAATATCGCCCGTTCCCCGCCGTCGACCTGCCCGACCGGCAATGGCCGTCGCGCACGCTCGCCGCGCCGCCGCGCTGGCTGTCGACCGACCTTCGCGACGGCAATCAGGCGCTGATCGACCCGATGGATGCCGAGAAGAAGACCCGTTTCTTCGATCTGCTCGTGAAGGTCGGCCTGAAGGAGATCGAGGTCGGCTTCCCCAGCGCCGGCGCGACCGAGTTCGACTTCATCTCCGGCCTCGTACGCTCGGACCGCGTGCCCGACGACGTGACGATCCAGGTTCTCACCCAGTCGCGCCGCGACCTGATCGAGACGAGCTTCCGCAGCCTGGAGGGTGCGCCCACCGCCATCGTCCACCTCTACAACGCCGTCAGTCCCGCGTGGCGGCGGATCGTGTTCGGGATGACCCGCGCGCAGATCAAGGCCATAGCCGTCGAGGGCGCAAGCATCCTGCGCGATGAGGCGGGAAAGCGCCCCGGCACCGACTGGCGCTTCGAATACAGCCCGGAGACCTTCTCGACCGCGGAACCCGATTTCTCGGTCGAGGTCTGCGAGGCGGTCATGGACATATTGCGCCCGACGCCCGAACGTCCGCTGATCCTGAATCTGCCCGCCACCGTCGAGGCTGCGAGCCCGAACGTCTATGCCGATCAGATCGAATGGTTCGGTCGCCACATCCGCGACCGCGGGTTGGTGGTGATATCGCTCCACCCGCACAACGATCGTGGCACCGGCGTCGCGGCGGCGGAACTGGGCCTGATGGCGGGCGCCGACCGGCTGGAAGGCTGTCTGCTCGGCAACGGCGAGCGGACCGGCAACTGCGATTTGGTCACAGTGGCGCTCAACCTCTATACGCAGGGGGTCGCGCCGGGCCTCGACTTCTCGGACATCGATGCGGTCATCAACACCGTCACCTACTGCAATCAGCTGCCTGTCCACCCGCGTCATCCCTATGCCGGCGACCTCGTCTTCACCGCTTTTTCCGGCAGCCATCAGGACGCGATCCGCAAGGGTTTCGCGGCGCAGGCGGCGCGCAACGACGAGCTGTGGGAAGTACCCTATCTGCCGATCGACCCGGCCGACCTTGGCCGCAGCTATGAAGCGGTGATCCGCGTCAATTCGCAATCGGGCAAGGGCGGCGTCGCCTGGGTGATCGAGCAGGACCGCGGGTTGAAGCTTCCCAAGCGCCTCCAGGCGGACTTCAGCGGCCATGTCCAGGCGCTCGCCGACGAGGCGGGACGCGAGCTGGAGGCCGGTGACATCTGGGGCCGGTTCGAGGCGACCTACCTGCCGCAGCCCGCCGACCGTTTCGTCCTGCGCGATTATGAGGAGAGCGGCGCGGCCGGACAGCGACTGTTCGTCGGTCATGTGGCGGTGGACGGCGAGGAGCGGTCGATCGCGGGGCGCGGCAACGGGCTGATCTCGGGCGTCGTCGCCGCACTGGCCGAGGCGGGCGGGCCGCTGCTGGACGTCGTCGATTACAATGAACACGCGATCGGCCACGGTGCCGACGCGCAGGCGGCCGCCTATGTCGAGTGTCGCACGGCCGGGGGGCGGATGGTGTTCGGCGTGGGCCTGGACACCGACGTCGCCACCGCGAGCGTCCGCGCGGTGCTGAGCGCGGCGAACCGGGCGTAGCACGTCCGGGCGGCGCGGTGGTGGCGGGTGGACGGCATCGGCAAGCCGTCGAAGCTCGCGCTTGCGAACGCGAGGATCGGCCCCGTCGCTTCGCCGGCGTCGCATCGCCCGCGCAGCCGATGCGGTTCAGCCGCCGGCCTGCCTCCGCACCAGCTCGCACCCCACCATCGCGTCCGGATACACGTCGAGCTTCATGGACTGAACCCACACCTCGCACACCCGCGCGTCGGCCAGGCAAAGCGCGGCGACGGCCTCGCACAGCGTTTCCTGCAACGCGAAGCCCTGGCTGCCCGCGAGCGCGTGGATACCAGTGCGGACGAAGTCGTAGTCGACGACCGCATCGATCCTGTCCGGCGGCACCGCCTCATAGTCGCACGTCATCCGGACCGACACACGCACCCGCTGCGGCTCCGCCTCGTGCGGATGCACGCCGAGGCGGATGGCGACGGTCAGCGCGTCGAGCACCGTCGTGTACCGGCGGCTCACGGCCGGACTGCCCGGTCGCGGAACATGACGTCGCCGTCGCGGGCGAGGAAACGCTGGCCGTTGTCGACGAAGACGTTCTGGCCCGTGATCGCCGGGCAGCCGAGCAGGAAAGCGACCGTCCGGCCGATCTCCCCCACCGGCACGGGCCGGCGCAGCAGGTTCTCCGACGCGACGCTCGCGAACTCTTCCTGCGTCTGGTCCGCGCTCGGCAGCGTAAGCCCCGGAGAGACCGCATTGACGCGCAGCCGGGGCGCGAACGCCTGCGCCAGCATCGTCGTCGCTCCCTCAAGCGCCACCTTGGTCAACGTGTAGGACAGGAAGTCCGGGTTGAGGTTGGCGACCTTCTGGTCGAGGACGTTGACCACCGCGCCGTCCAGCAGGTCCTCCTGCGCCGCCATCGCCGCCACCAGCGCCAGCGGCGCGGCGAGGTTGACCGGAGCCAGCCTGGCGAGCAGCGCCGGATCGAATGACGTCGGATCGTCGAACTCGAATACCGAGGCGCAATTGACGAGCCCGTCGATCGGACCGCCCCCCATCGCCTCTCGCGCATCCGCAATCAGCCGCGCGCCGGCGCCGTCGTCCGCAAGATCGCCGGTCACGACGCCGGCCCGCCCCGGCCCGATCTCGCGCGCCAACGCCTCCGCCTCGTCGGGCGAGGCGTGGTGGTGGATCGCGACTTGATGTCCCTCCCCCGCCAAGACGCGGGCGACGACCGAGCCGATCCGGCGCGCGGCACCCGTGACCAGCACGGTACGCGTCCCTACTCCCGCCATGCCGGTCAGTAGCCCATCAGCGCGAGCACTTCCTTGCGGCTGCGATCGTCGTCGCGGAACACGCCCATCATCCGGCTGGTCACCATGCCGACGCCGGGGGTCTGGACGCCCCGCCCCGCCATGCAGGCGTGGGTAGCCTCGATCACCACCGCGACGCCGATCGGGTTCAGCCCGTTCCAGATGCAATCGGCCACCTCCGCGGTCAGCCGCTCCTGAACCTGCAGCCGCCGCGCGAAGCCGTGCAGCACCCGCGCCAGCTTCGAAATGCCCACGACGTGGTTGCGCGGCAGATAGGCGATGTGCGCCTTGCCGGTGATCGGCGCCATGTGATGCTCGCAATGCGACTGGAAAGGAATATCCTTCAGCAGGACGATCTCGTCATAGCCGCCCACCTCCTCGAACACGCGCCGCAGGTGCCGCGCGGGGTCGTCGGCATAGCCGGAGCAATATTCCCGCCACGCGCGCGCCACCCGCCTGGGCGTGTCCAGCAGACCTTCCCGGCCCGGATCGTCGCCAGCCCAGCGGATCAGCGTACGCAACGCCTCTTCGACATACGCCGGGACCACGGGCTTTCCGTCGGCGTCCAGATGGTCGTCTGCCGACGCTTCGTCGTTCATCTGTGATCCTTGCGTCGGACGGCTTCGGCATGACCTTAGCCAGCGTATCGGGAAGATGCCAGCGAGCCGCCTGCCGCCCGTGCCCCCTCGCCCATCCGATGTGGCGCAACCTTCTCCCGCTTCCCGCGCTTGAAGAGGCGAAGGAGAAGACGATGACCGATCTCAAGAAGGGCGACGCCGTGGAATGGCCGTCGCACGGCGGCACGGCGCACGGCAAGGTGGAGCGCAAGCAGACCAGCGACACCAAGATCAAGAGTCACGCCGTACATGCGAGCAAGGACGATCCCCAGTATATCGTCAAGAGCGACAAGGGTGGCGAGGCCGCGCACAAACCCGACGCGCTGAAGAAAACGTGACGCCAATGGCCGGTCATGACCAGCGACAATCCGGGGAGGACCTTCGATGCCAACGAAAACCAACGCCGGCGGCGCCAGGACGCAGGAGGCCAGGGGCACCGGCATTCATGCACCCGTCCTGCCCTCGCCCGAGCTTGGTGCGATCGTCGGCAACGACAAGCTGCCCCGCAGCAAGGTCATCAGCAAGGTCTGGGAATACATCAAGAAGAACGACCTGCAGAACGCTGAGAATAAGCGCGAGATCGTGGCCGACGACAATCTGAGGAAGGTATTCGGCAAGGACAGGGTGACGATGTTCGAGATGAACAAGTATATCTCGGCTCACCTGACGACCTGAACGCTCGATGCGGACCGTGTCGGCGCGTGACACCAACCGACCCGACCGATCGGTGTCACGCAGGACCAGTTAGGGATTCTTCAGACAGAGGCAGATCGCGTCGATAGCCGAACGGGTATCATCGATCGTCTTGACGCGGATACAGTCGACGCCCAGCGTCATCGCCGGATAATCGTTGCCGCCAGGGAAGATCGCATCGCCGATGAAGATCATCTCGTCGAGCGCGACGCCGCTGTGCCCGGCGAGCTTCTTCAACCCATACGCCTTGTCGACGCCCTCGCGCGTGATGTCGATCGAGGTCGCGCCGCCCATGTTGATAGCCAGCCCCGGCAGTCGCTCGCGCAGGTCGCCCTGGATCACCGTGCGCTTGGCGAAATCGGGATCCCAATGCTCCTTGGCGTCTAATGGCGCCTGTTGTCCGAGCGCGGAGAAGGTGATCTGGCTGCCGCGGTCCTCGATCCGCTCGCCCCATGTCTGCTCAG
This sequence comes from Sphingomonas bacterium, assembly GCF_903643035.1. Taxonomy (GTDB): domain Bacteria; phylum Pseudomonadota; class Alphaproteobacteria; order Sphingomonadales; family Sphingomonadaceae; genus Sphingomonas. The sequence continues at coordinate 7,472 of NZ_CAHJWW010000017.1, forward strand.
GCTTGAACCCCGTCGCCTCCAGCGAGGCATTGAAGGCGTCGATGATCTTCTTCTTCTGATCGTCGTCGAACAGCTCGGCATAGATCGCCTTCCACTCGCCCGCCACGTGCCGGTACAGTTTCGTGCCGGTGGCCGGCAGGATGAACAGCGCGTCGGTGTCGGCCGCGGTGGGCAGTTGCGAGATCACCTGCTTCTCAAACTGCGGCCAGTCGCCGCCGGAGATCACCGCCACCTTGGCCACCTGCATCAGCCGGGCGAGCTTTCCCGCCATGTCCTCGTCCAGCTTCTGCTTGGACAGCGCCAGCGTGCCGTCCATGTCGAACGCAATCAGCTTCTTCAAATCATCCCTCCCTGGACTCGGAGCCGCCCCGGCACGCCCAGCCGCGGCAGGATCAGCGTGTCGATCGCGTGCGCGACCCCATCGTCATCGTTGCTCGTGCTCACCGCGTCGGCGCGCGCCTTCACGTCCGGGGACGCCTGGCCCATCGCGATCGAGAAGCCGGCGCGGTCGAACATGGGCAGGTCGTTGTTCATGTCGCCGAGAACGGCGACCTGCGCCAGCGTCACGCCATGCGCGGCGGCCAGCGCCTCGATGCCGGTGCCCTTGTTGGCGGCAAGATCGGTGATGTCGCCATAATAGGTCTGCGACCGGGCGATCGTCGCCCGTTGCCCAAAGCGCGCCTGACCCTCGGCGACCAGCGCGCCGAGCATCGCCGCGTCATCGCTGACGAAGGTGAGCTTGTCGGTCTTGTCGTAGAGCGCGCTCATGTCGGAGAGAACGACCGGCTCCTGACTGGCGGCGATCCGCTCGTGCGCGACATGGGGATTGTCCAGCGTGTCGGCGTGCCATTGCCCTTCGGAGAACAGCCAGACCGACACCGGCCTGCCCGCCGCGAGTTCGAACATGCCGCGGACCACCTCGGCGGCGACCACATGCCGCTCCACCGTGCCGCCGTCGGGCGTGAAGATCGTGCCGCCGTTGAACGCGCCGACCGGTCCCTCGATGCCCAACGTCGTCACGAGCGGCAGCACGCCCGATGGCGGCCGCGCGCTGATGAGGGTGAACGCCGCGCCCGCTTCCCGCAGTCGCCGCACCGCGTCGACGGTGGCGGACGAAAGGCGCTTGTCGCGATCGACCAGCGTGCCGTCGACATCCGATATGACGAGCGCGATCCGCCCGTCGCTCACCACCGGACCTTCGCTTCGCCGAACGTCATTGCGGCATCTCGACATGGCCGCCGAACCCGTAGCGCATCGCCGACAGCACCTTGTCGCCGAACGTGTGGTCCACCCGGCTGCGATAGCGCGCGAACAGCGCGGCCGTCAGGACATAGGCAGGCACCGCCTCCTCCATCGCCGCGTCGACCGTCCAGTGACCCTCGCCCGAGTCGGCGACCTTGCCGGTGAATTGCTCCAGCATCTGATCCTTTGCAAAGGCGGCGGCGGTCAGGTCGAGCAGCCAGGACGAGATCACGCTGCCACGGCGCCACACCTCGGCAATGTCGGTGAGGTTCAGGTCGAACCGCTCGTCCTCGGGCAGCTTGTCCGACTTCTTGCCCTTCAGTATGTCAAAGCCTTCGGCATAGGCCTGCATCAGCCCGTATTCGATGCCGTTGTGGACCATCTTGACGAAATGGCCCGCCCCCGCCGGGCCGGCATGGATATAGCCCTGCTCCGCGCGCGGGTCCTCGCCCTCCTGCTCCATCCGGTCGGGGGTGCGCGGAATGCTGCCGACGCCCGGCGCGAGCGCCGCGAAGATCGGATCGAGATAGTCAACCGTGGCCTTGTCGCCGCCGATCATCATGCAATAGCCGCGTTCCAGCCCCCAGACGCCACCCGACGTGCCGACGTCGACATATTTGACGTTCTTGCCTGCCAGTGCCTTGGCCCGCCGTATATCGTCCTTGTAGAAGGTGTTGCCGCCGTCGATGATGATCTCGGTACCGCCCATCATTCCGGACAGTGCATCGATCGTCTGCTCGGTCGGGTCGCCGGCGGGCAGCATGACCCAGAAGATCTTGGGATCGTCGAGCTTGTCGTGCATGTCCTGCAGCGACGTCGCCGCCGTCATGCCCTCGCCGGCGAGCGTCTCCACCGCCTTTTCACCGTGATCGTACACCACCATCTCGTGGCCATGCCTGACGAGGCGGCGCGCGATGTTGGCGCCCATGCGGCCAAGGCCGATCATGCCGAGTTTCATGCAAATACTCCGGTTGTGATGCGACGGTCAGGCTGTCGCCGGCTGCTTGGCGGCGATCGAGCCCAGCAGGTCGTCGAACGCCTTTGCGAACGAGGCCACACCCTCCTCCACCAGCGCACCGGTGACGCCGCCAAGATCGAGGCCAAGCCGTTCGGCCTCCGCGAGCACATGGCGCGCATCGTCCACGCCCTGCGTCAGCGTGGACGCCGCCGTGCCATGGTCGCGAAACGCGTCCATCGTCTTGGGCGGCATGGTGTTGACCGTGTCCGGCCCGATCAGCTGGTCGATATAGAGCGTGTCGGGATAGTCGGGGTTCTTGACGGCGGTCGACGCCCATAGCAATCGCTGCGGCTGCGCGCCCTTGGCCGCAAGCGCCTGCCAGCGGTCCGATGCCATGAAATCCTGATACCAGGCATAGGCCAGCTTGGCGTTGGCGATCGCGACCTTGCCGCGCACCGCGCGCAGCGCGTCGGCCTCCGCATCGCCGTCCTTGAGCCGCTTGTCGATCACGTCGTCGATCTTGCCGTCGATCCGGCTGACGAAGAAGCTGGCGACGGAGGCGATCCGGTCGATCGGCTCGCCCGCCTTCACCCGCTCCTCCAGCCCCATCGCGTATGCATCGGCGACGCGCTTGTACGCGTCGAGCGAGAACAGCAGCGTCACGTTGACGTTGATCCCGGCGCGGATCGTCGCCGCGATCGCCGGGGCGCCCGCCAGCGTGCCCGGTATCTTTATCATCACGTTCGTCCGGTCGACCATCTTCCACAGCTTGGCCGCCTCCGCGATCGCCGCATCGGTGTCGTCGGCGATGTAGGGCGACACCTCCAGGCTGACGTAGCCGTCCTTGCCGTCCAGCTTCTCGTACACCGGGGCCAGCGTCTCGGCCGCGGCCTTTATGTCCTGCACCGCCAGGCTTTCGTACCGGTCCAGCGTCGCGGCCTCGGGATGCGCCTTGTCGTAGTCGGCTAGGCTCGCGTCATAGGCATCGCCATGCCCCATCGCCTTCTCGAAGATCGACGGGTTGGACGTGACGCCGGTCAGCCCGTCCTCCTCGACCAGCTTCTTCAGCCCGCCCGCCTCCAGGAACTTGCGGTCGACGAAGTCGAGCCACACCGCCTGGCCCAGGCCCTCCAGCTCGTTCAGCGCGCTCACTTGGCCTTCTCCATTACCTGTCGGGCGGTCTTGACGACGTTGTCGACCGTGAAGCCGAACTTCTCCTGCAGCTTCGCGATCGGGGCGGAGGCGCCGAACGTCCGCATCGCGATGATCTCGCCCTCGAAGCCGACATAGCGGTCCCAGCCGATCACCCCGCCCTGCTCGATCGCGACGCGCGCGCGGACCGAGGGGGGAAGGACGCTGTCCTTGTACGCCTGGTCCTGGAGCTCGTAGCGGTGCCACGATGGCATCGACACGACGCGTGCCCTGACGCCGTCCGAACTCAGCTTCTCCGCCGACTGGACCGCGAGGCCGAGCTCGGATCCGGTGGCGATAAGGATCACGTCGGGCACGCCGTCCTCGCCTCTATCGTCCTTCGTGACCACATACCCACCCTGGTGGAGGCCGGCGGCCGGTGCGTATTTCGCGCGGTCCAGCGTCGGCAGCGCCTGGCGCGAGAAGATCAGGCAGGTCGGCTGGTCCGACGCCTCCAGCGCCGCGACCCACGCCTCGCGCGTCTCGTTGGCGTCGCCCGGCCGGATCACGTCGAGGCCGGGGATGCCGCGCAACGCCGTCAGCTGCTCGATCGGCTGGTGGGTCGGACCGTCCTCGCCGACGCCGATCGAGTCATGGGTGAAGACGAAGATCGCCGGCACCTCCATGATCGCCGCCAGCCGGATCGGCGGGCGCATGTAGTCGGAAAACACCAGGAACGTGCCGGTGTAGGACCGCAGGTACGTCAGCGCCATGCCGTTCGCGATCGAGCCCATCGCATGTTCGCGAATGCCGAAATGGACATTGCGGCCACCATAGTTGGCGGCCTCCAGCGAGCCGGCTTCCTTGATGTCCGTCTTCGTGGACGGCGACAGGTCGGCGGAGCCGCCGATCAGATACGGGACCTTCGGCGCGATCGCGTTCAGCACCTTGCCCGACGCCTCGCGGCTGGCGATGCCCTTGGTATCCGCCTCGAACACCGGCAGGTCGTCGTCCCACCCGTCGGGCAGCTTGCCCTGCCGCATGTCCTTCAGCTGCTTCGCGAGGTCGGGGAACGCGTCCTCGTAGCGGGCGAACATCGCTTCCCACTCGTCGCGCAACGGCTTGCCGCGACCCTGGACCTGGTCCTGCACGTGCTGCTTCGCCTCGGGCGGAACGCGGAACTGCGCGTCCTCGGGCCAGCCATAGGCCTTCTTGGCGCCGGCGATCTCCTCCTCGCCCGGCGCGTCGGAATGCGCCTTGTGCGTGCCGGCGCGGGTGGGAAAGCCGATGCCGATCACCGACCGGACGAGGATGAACGTCGGCCGGTCGTTGGTCGCGCGGAACTCCTCGATCAGCGCCGCGAAGGTTTCGGTGTCTTCCGCATCCTCCAGCACCAGCGTCTTCCAGCCATAGCCGCGGAAGCGTTCGGCGACGTCCTCGTCGAACGCAAGGTCGGTGCCGCCCTCGATCGTGATGTGGTTGCTGTCGTAGATCCAGCACAGGTTGGCGAGCTTCAGATGCCCCGCGAACGACGCCGCCTCGCTGGCGACGCCCTCCATCATGTCGCCGTCCGAGCAGAAGACATAGGTGTCGTGGTCGAAGACGGCGAAGTCTGGCCGGTTGAAGTGCGCCGCGAGCCACCGCTCCGCAAGCGCCATGCCGACCGAATTGCCGCATCCCTGGCCGAGCGGCCCGGTGGTGGTCTCCACCCCGGTCGTCATCCGGTATTCGGGATGGCCGGGCGTCTTGGACGACAGCTGGCGGAACTGCTTGATGTCGTCGAGGCTGATGGCGGGCTTGCCCGTCGTGTTGCCGTCCGCGTCGATCTCCTCGATCCCGGCGAGATGGATCAGCGCATAGAGCAGTATAGACGCATGGCCGACCGACAGGACGAACCGGTCGCGGTTGGGCCAGTCGGGCGCGGTCGGATCATAGCGCAGGAACTTCGTCCACAGCGTCTCCGCGATCGGCGCCAGCGCCATGGCGGTGCCGGGATGGCCCGAATTGGCCTTCTGGACCGCGTCCATCGCCAGCGTGCGGATCGTGTCGATCGCCTGACGATCGAGCGGAGCGCCATCCTCGCGTACCCTGGCGTGGGACACATGGTCCATCGTGTCTGCGTCAGCCATCCGACCCGTACCTTCCTGATGTATTTCACCCGAACGAAGCGAACGCACGCTGGTTGCCTCAGGCCGGGCGTTCGATCCGGCTCACCACGCCGGCCGCGGCCACATAGGCGCAGTGGACCTGATCGAGGAACAGGCCATGGCCGACCAGCCCCGGGATCGCCTGCAACGCCGCCGCCAGCGCGCCCGGATCGGTCAGCGGCCCGAACCGGCAGTCGAGAACCAGATTGTCCTGGTCCGTCCGGTATCGTTCGCCCGCCGCCATCCGCAGCACCGGCACAGCTCCCAGCGCCGTCACCCGCCGCATGACGGAGGCGAGCGCGAAGGGAGCCACCTCCACGGGCAGCGGCGCCACCCCCAGCATGTCGACTCGCTTGGACCCGTCCGCGATCACCAGCATCCGCGTCGAGGCGGCGGCGACCACCTTCTCACGCAGCATCGCGCCGCCCGCACCCTTTATCGCCACCAGCCGGGGATCGATCTCGTCCGCCCCGTCGATCGTCAGGTCGACCGCCGCGGTATCGGCCATGTCGAGAAGCGCGATGCCAAGACGCTCCGCCTGCCGCGCGCTCGCCAGCGACGTCGCGACCGCGCGCAGCCTTGCCCCCCCAGCCACCAGCGCGCCGATCGCGTCGATCGCGTGGCGGGCGGTCGAGCCGGTGCCCAGGCCCAGGAGCATGCCGTCCTCCACCTCCGCCACCGCCGCGAGCGCCGCTAGACGCTTATCGTCCCCGGCGGCGGCGTCGAGCGGCGGACCGGCGGTCGGGTCGGTGCGGGACGTCATCGTGGCGTGCCATGATCCCAACCCGTACCACGCGCAAGCCCCGCGGGTGACATCCCGGCGCGCCGCTGCTACAAGTCGGGCCGCTAGGGATTAGCCGCCGGGACGATGGCGATCGTGGCCGGGACGTCCGCCATCTGTCGAGACCCCGCCCGATGACAACTGCCACCGCCGCGCGTCCCGATCATGCCGACGCCGGCCAGGCGAAGGCCCACCGGCTCGCCGCGCTCGCGGCGCTGGAACAGCCCGACGACGAGCGCGACACACGCTTCGACGACATCGTCGCGGCGGCGCGGGCGGTGTGCGAGATGCCGATCGCGCTCGTCTCGATCGTCGGCGAGCACCGCCAGGAGTTCCGGGCAAGGATCGGCATCGATGCGACGGGCAGCCACGTCGACACGTCGGTCTGCTCGCTCGCGATGGAGCGGCCGGGGGCGATCTTCCAGATCGAGGACCTCGCCGCCGACGAGCGGACCCGCGACTTCTCGCTGGTCACCGGGCCGCCGCACCTGCGCTTCTACGCGGGCTTTCCGATCGCGCTGGAGAACGGCGTGGTGCTCGGCACCGTATGCGTCGCCGATACCGCCGCGCGCTCCGGCGGACTGACCGGCGCGCAGGCGCTGACGCTGGAGGCGCTGGCGCGACAGGCGGCGCTGGAGATCGAGCGGTCCGCGCACCTGCGCCTGCCTGGCGGCATCCTGGCCGCGGCGAGCCTGGGCGCCTGGGACTGGGACCTCGCGCACGACCGCGTCACCGCGGATGCCGGCTTCGCCGCGCTCCATGGCGTCGCTCCGGCGCGGGCGGCGGCCGGCGCTCCGGTCGCGGAGTTCTTCGCGGGCATCCATGCCGACGACCTGTCGAGGGTCAGGGCCGCGGTTGCCCGCTCGATCGCCGATAACCTGCCCTTCGAGCAGGAGTACCGCCTCGTCCACGGCGGCGCGAAGCCGCGCTGGGTGATCGCGCAGGGCCGCACGGCCTGCGCGCCGGACGGCACGCCGGTCCGCCTCCAAGGCATCAGCTTCGACATCGACGAGCGCAAGCGCACCGAACTGCGTCTCGCCGCGCTGGTCGAGATCAACGACCGGCTGGCGCGGGTCACGGATCCCGCCGACGTGGCCTTTGCGGTGTCGGAGGTGCTCGGCCGCGTGCTCGACGCGACCCGCGTGGGCTACGGCCGCATCGACTCGCACGCCGAGACGATCGTGATCGAGAGCAACTGGCTCGCTCCGGGCCTCGACGCATGGCCCCCGCTGATCCGCTTTCGCGATTTCGGCTCGTTCATCGACGATCTGAAGCGCGGCGACGGTGTCGTGATCGACGACACGTCGACCGACCCGCGCACCACCGGCTTCGACAGGGCGTTCGCGGCGCTGTCCATCCGGTCGATCGTCAACCTGCCGATCATCGAGCATGGTGCGTTCGTGGCCCTGTTGTTCATCAACGACTCGGTCGCGCGCCACTGGACGGAGGCGGAGGTGTCGTTCGTGCGCGACGTCGCCGAGCGGACGCGCGACGCGGTCGAGCGCCGGCGCGCCGAGTTCGACCTCGCCGCCCTCACCGCCTCGCTGGAGCAGCAGGTGGAGGCGCGGACCGCCGCGCTGATGCTCGCCGAGGAACAGCTGCGCCAGGCGCACAAGATGGAGGCCGTGGGCCAGCTCACCGGCGGTCTGGCGCACGATTTCAACAATCTGCTCGCCGGCATCTCGGGTGCGCTGGAGATGATGCAGGTCCGCGTCAGCCAGGGGCGGATCGGCGATCTCGACCGCTATCTCACCGCAGCGCAGGGCGCGGCGCGGCGCGCGGCGGCGCTGACGCACCGGCTGCTCGCCTTCTCGCGGCGCCAGACGCTCGATCCCAAACCGACCGACGTCAACCGGCTGATCCTGGGGATGGAGGAACTGGTCCGCCGCACCGTCGGCCCGGCGATCGCGCTGGAGGTGGTGGGGACGGCAGGGGCGTGGCCCGCGCTGGTCGATCCCAACCAGCTGGAGAACGCGCTGCTGAACCTGTGCATCAACGCGCGCGACGCCATGCCCGATGGTGGCCGGATCACGATCGAGACCGCGAACAAGTGGCTGGACGAACGCGCCGCGCGCGAGCGCGACCTGCCGCCGGGCCAGTATCTGTCGATGTCCGTGTCCGACACCGGTGCCGGCATGCCGCCGGAGGTTCAGGCGCGCGCCTTCGACCCCTTCTACACCACCAAGCCGATGGGCGAGGGCACGGGGCTGGGCCTGTCGATGATCTACGGCTTCGCGCGCCAGTCCGGCGGGCAGGTGCGGATCTATTCGGAGGTGGGCGCGGGCACGACGTTGTGCATCTATCTGCCGCGCCACTATGGCGAGGGCGACGCCCCGGTCGAGGAACATGGGACGGGGCTGGACCGGATCGGCACCGCCGACGGATCGCGCGTGGTGCTGGTGGTCGACGACGAGCCGATGATCCGGATGCTGGTGGTCGAGGTGCTGGAGGAACTGGGCTATGCCACGCTGGAGGCGGGCGACGGCGCGGCGGCGCTCCGCATCCTCCAGTCGGGTACGCGGATCGACCTGCTCGTCACCGACGTCGGCCTGCCGGGCCAGATGAACGGGCGTCAGGTGGCGGACGCGGCGCAGACGCTGATCGCGGGCCTGAAGGTGCTGTTCATCACGGGCTATGCCGAGAACGCGGTGATCGGCAGCGGCCAGCTCGCGCCCGGCATGGCGCTGGTCACCAAGCCGTTCGCGATCGACGTGCTCGCGTCGCGCGTGGGCGAGCTGCTGGGCTGACGGGTCGCTGCGGCGACTTGGCAGTCCCGCCTGCGCCTGTATGCCGGTGGCATGACCTTCAGGAGCCAGAGACGATGCGAACCACGATGCTGATGTCCGCGCTGGCGCTGGTCGCCGGTCCCGCCTTCGCGCAGGCCGTCCCGCCGACGGCAGGACCGATGTCCACGACAGGGCCGATGGCCGCGGGCCAGCTCCCCTGCCCCACGCCCGCCGCGCTGCCGCCCGAACTCGCCGGCTGGACCGCGGCGGTACCCGTCAAGGCGGCGGTCTCCGGCGAGCCGGCGACTGCGACGATCGAGCCGGGACGCGGCGTGCGCGCCACGCTCTCGCCCGTCGACCAGCTGCGCTATCCCGTGGCGCCGGGCCACGCCGGCGAGCCGGGTACGACGGGCGGGCTGCTGGCGTTCGCAGTGAGCCGCGCGGGAACGTACCGCGTCGCACTGGGTGCCGGTGCGTGGATCGACGTGGTGCGCGACGGCCGGGCGCTCGTATCGATCGCGCACGGCCGTGGACCCGCGTGCAGCCCCATCCGCAAGACCGTGGACTTCACGCTCGCGCCCGGACGCTATCTGCTGGAGGTATCGGGCAACGCCACGCCGGTGCTGGCGCTGATGATCGCACCCATCGCATCCTGATCGGGTTGCCGGTCCGCGCCGTTGCGCGGACCGGGCATGGCGGTCAGGCCTTGGTCGCCGGACGCGGGTCGCGACGCTCGGCGATGCGAGCGGACTTGCCGGTGCGGCCGCGCAGGTAATACAGCTTGGCGCGACGCACGACACCGCGACGGACGACGTCGATCGAGTCGATGTTGGGCGAATACAGCGGGAACACGCGCTCCACGCCCTCGCCGAAGCTGATCTTGCGCACGGTGAAGCTGCTGCCCATGCCCTTGTTCGAGCGCGCGATGCACACGCCCTCATAGGACTGCACGCGCGACCGCTCACCCTCCACCACCTTCACGCCGACCTTCAGCGTATCGCCGGCCCGGAACTCGGGGATCGCGCGCTTCTGCGTCAGCTTGGCGATCTGCTCGGCTTCGAGCGTCTGGATCAGGTTCATGTCGTCTCGTCCTTGTCGCGCCGCGCGCCAGAGGGCGATCGGACCCGAGCGCCCTCGTGACGCTCCCACAGGTCCGGCCGCCGTAGCCGTGTGTCGGTCTCGGCGGTGGCCTGCCGCCACGCCGCGATCCTCGCATGATCCCCCGATCGCAGCACCTGCGGGATCGTGCGCCCTTCCCATTCGACGGGTCGGGTATAATGCGGGTATTCGAGCAGCCCCGTCTCGAAGCTCTCGTCGTCCCCGCTTGAAGCCGCGCCCATTACGCCGGGCAGCAGCCGGACGCAAGCATCCAGCAGCACCAGCGCCGCCGCCTCGCCGCCCGACAGTATGTAGTCGCCGATGGAGACCTGCTCGATCCGCCTCGCCTCGAACAATCGTTCGTCGAAGCCTTCGAACCGGCCGCACAGGACGATCGCGCCCGCTCCGGCCGCGATCCCGCGCACGCGCGCCTGGGTCAGCGGCGTTCCGCGCGGCGTCATGGCGAGCACGGGGCGACCGTCCGCCACCGCGTCCAGCGCCGCGGCGGTGACGTCGGCGCGCAGCACCATGCCTGCACCACCGCCGGCGGGCGTGCCGTCGACCGTGTGGTGCCGGTCGGTGGCCGACGCGCGGATGTCGACCGGCTCGCACGACCACCGCCCCTCGTCCAGCGCGCGCCCGGCTAGCGACAGCCCGAGCGGCCCCGGAAACATCGCCGGATACAGCGTCAGGATCGTGGCGCGGAACGTCATGGCTTCTTCTGTTTGGCGGGCGGCGACGACGCAAGCGGAACGATTCGCCGCCGCCCGGCTTGAAAGCGCGATGCACGACAGTGACACGATCGACTGCCTGGTGGTGGGCGCCGGCCCGGGGGGGCTGACCGCGTCGATCTATCTTGCGCGTTTCCTGCTGTCCGTGCGGATCGTGGATGCGGGCAAGAGCCGGGCCGCGTGGATTCCGCGCACGCGTAACCACGCGGGCTATCCCGGCGGCATCCCCGGCACCGAGCTGCTGGCCCGGATGCGCGAGCAGGCGGGCGAGTTCGGCGTGGCCGTCACCCAGGGCCTGGTAGAGACGCTCGCCCGCGACAAGGATGGAAACGGGGGCGAGCTGTTCATCGCTTCGGTGGCCGGAGAGACGATCCGCGCGCGCACCGTGCTGCTGGCGACGGGCGTGGTCAACAACCGGCCGGCGGTGTCGCCCGACGTGCATGACGCGGCGCTCGCCCGCGGCCTGCTGCGCTATTGCCCGATCTGCGACGGGTATGAGGTGACGGACAGGGCGGTGGGCGTGATCGGCACGCACGAGCACGGGATGAACGAGGCCGTGTTCCTCCGCATGTATACCCCGGACGTCACGCTGATCTCTCCGCACGCGGAGCACGAGCTGGACGAGGGGCAGCGGGCGCGGCTCGCGGACCTGGGCATCGGGGTCGTCGACGGCCCGTGCCGGCCGCTGCGCATCGACGGCGATCGCATCGTCGTGCCCGTGCCCGGCGGCGACCTGCGGTTCGACAGCGTCTATCCCGCGCTCGGGTCGGTCATCCGGTCGGAGCTGGCGGTGGCGCTGGGCGCGGAGGCGACCGACGACGGCTGTCTGGCGATCGACGACCACCAGCGCACCGGCATCCCCGGCCTGTACGCGGCCGGCGACGTGGCGCGCGGACTCGACCAGATCAGCCACGCGATGGGACAGGCGGGCGTGGCGGCGACGACGATACGCAACGATCTGGCGCAGGCGCGGGTGCTGGCACGATAGGCCTTGGCCGCAAGGTCGCTTGCGTTGGTCCGGGAGGGGGTCCGGGAGAGGGGTTCGGGATGACGTTTCGCGATGGCGGCTTGCCTTACCGAGCAACCGGCGCATACTGACAGCAGGCCGACGCGGAGTCTGGCGGACAGGGGAGTTACTGATGGCACGGTCGGCGGTGAAGCGCGGCGAGCAGGAGACTGCGGCGGCGGAGAAGAAGGTCAAGACCACGGGCAAGGCCGCAGGTGGCGCGCGAGGCGGCATCACCGCCCCGGTGACTCCTTCCGCCGAGCTGGCCGAGATCGTCGGCAAGGACGACCTGCCGCGCAGCGAGGTCGTCAAGAAGGTATGGGACTACATCAAGGCGAACGACCTGCAGGATGCCAAGGACAGGCGCCAGATCAACGCCGACGACAAGCTCGAGAAGGTGTTCGGGAAGAAGTCGGCCAGCATGTTCGAGATGAACAAGCACCTAAGCGCGCATCTCGCCGCCAAGAAGGACTGATCGACCCTTGCGGCCGGGCATGCAGCCCGCCCGGTAGCGATCCCGATCGATGACACATCCTCCCGCCGGCCGGCCCGCGGGAGGAACTTCGACGGGCGAAGCGGTATGCGACGATGTCTGTCGGGCGTCGGCCATCGGACTATCGGGCATGGACACGCCTGTTTAGCGCCGGCCACGACCGGATCGTGCTACGGCCGCGTCATGGCAACCACTCGCTCCATCGCGAATGCCGGCCCGGCCGCAGGCATCGTCTCCGGTCGGCCCGCCTTCACGCCCCCTTATCCGCCGCGGTCCCGCGACTGGGCGCCGGTCTGGACGGCGTTCGTGGGGCCGCGCGCGAACAACAGCATCCATGGCTGGCCGGACGATGCGTTCCGCTCGTTCTCGAAGACCCGCCGGGTGTTCGGCTATACCGTGCATGTCGTGTCCGACCCCGATGCGATCGGTCGCGTGCTCCTCGACAACAAGGCGAACTACGAGCGGCCGGCGGTCGTGCGGCGGCTCCTGTCGCGCGTGCTGGGGCGTGGCCTGTTCAACGCCGAGGGTGAGGCGTGGCGCGACCAGCGGCGGATCGTCGCACCCACGTTCGCGCCGGCGGCGGTGGCGCGTCTCGCCGCCGACATCGCCGCGGTCACGCGCGATCGGGTCGGCCGCTGGCCCGCGGCGACGCGCCGGATCGACATGGCGCAGGAGGCGACCGCGACGACGATGGCGATCATCGCCGCCACGCTGTTCTCCGGCGACCGGAGGCTGACC
>NZ_CAHJWW010000018.1 GCF_903643035.1 Sphingomonas bacterium
GGACGCCGCCTGCGGCGGTCTGCGGCGGGATGCGCGCGAAGAACGCGGCGACGCCGGCGGGCGAGCCGCCGTCTGCCGGGTCGGCCCGTTTCTCCGCCGCCGCGCGTACCTTCGCCTCGCCGGGCCAGCCCGGATGCGCCAGCAGGAACGAGGCGTATGCGTCGAACGGCAGCAAGTCGGTGACCTGCACCTCCTTCCACTGCGCGATCGCCGAGGCGAGCGTGGGATCGCCCATCGGCGGCGCCACCGGCTCCACGGCGACCGGAACGACCGGCTGGATGCGGTCGAACTCCACCTGCGCCGCCGTGGCGGCCACCGACGCGAGCGCGACGAGGCCAAGCACCACCCGAAGGCCCGTCACGTATCGTCCGCTCTCATGATGGACAACATAGGAGCACGGCCCCTATCTGTCGCGCCTCAATCGGTACCGCGGACACCCGCGACAGGAGCGGATCGTCATGTTCTCGGGTTCGATACCGGCGCTCGTCACCCCGTTCGGCGACGACGGGGCGTTCGACGAGGCGGCGTTCCGCGCGCTGGTCGACTGGCAAATCGAGGAGGGGTCGTCGGCACTGGTCGTGTGCGGCACGACCGGCGAAGCGGCGACGCTCGACAAGGACGAGCATTTCCGTGTCGTCCAGGTATGCGTCGACCAGGCGGCCGGGCGGGTCCCGGTGATCGCGGGTACCGGCAGCAACGACACGCGCGTGGCCGGCGCCAATCTGGCGGCTGCCAGGAAGGCGGGCGCCGACGCCGCGCTGATGGTGCCGCCCTATTACAACCGCCCTTCGCAGGACGGCATCGTCCGCCATTTCGAGGCACTGCTGCTCGATGCGGCGTTGCCGATCATCCTCTACAACGTCCCCTCGCGTACCGTGACCGACATCCTTCCCGAGACGCTGGCGCGGATCGTCGCGGTCGCGCCCGATCTCTTCGTGGGCGTCAAGGACGCGTCGGGCGTGCTGCAACGCGTGTCGCAGCATCGGGCGTCCTGCGGCGAGCGGTTCTGCCAACTGTCGGGCAACGACGATCTCGCGCTCGCCTTCAACGTCATGGGCGGGCAGGGGTGCATCTCGGTGACGGCCAACGTGGCGCCCCGGCTGTGCGCCGACTTCCAGGCCGCGTGCGCGGCCCGGGAGTACGCCCGCGCGCTGGACCTGCACGACCGGCTTTTCGCCCTCCACGTCGCGCTGTTCACCGACGCGTCGCCGGGGCCGGTGAAGTACGCGATGACGCGGGTCCGGCCGGGTTTTCCGGAAAGCCTGCGGTTGCCGATGACGTGGCCGGGCGCGGCTGCCCGCGCGGCGGTGGACGCGGGACTGGCTAAAGCAGGGCTGGCGAAAGCGGGACTGGCGAAAGCGGGGCTGGCCTAGCGCCCGATGAGCCCCGGTCCCGGTTCGGCAGTGCTGCCGGCCCGATCGATCCGGGTGCCCGATCCTTCCAGACCCGTGGCGTCCGGGCGCGGAACAGCCTACGGCCTCCTGCATGTCCCGCCCGAAACCCGCCCAGTTCGACAAGAAGAAGGTCGTCGCCGAGAACCGCCGCGCGCGCTTCGAATACAGCATCGAGCAGGTGTTCGAGGCCGGCATCGCGCTCACCGGCACCGAGGTCAAATCGCTGCGCTTCGGCGAGGGATCGATCGCGGAGAGCTATGCCGAGGTCAAGGGCCAGCAGGTGTGGCTGGTCAACTCCAACGTACCCGAGTTCAGCCACGGCAACCGCCACAACCACGAGCCCAAACGCCCCCGCAAGCTCCTGCTGCACGAGCGCGAGATCAACAAGCTGCATGGAGCTGTTGCCCGTGAGGGGATGACACTTGTTCCCCTGTCGGTCTATTTCAACGGTCAGGGTCGGGCGAAGGTGGAGCTGGCATTGGCGAAGGGCCGCAACAACCACGACAAGCGCGAGGCGATCAAGGAGCGTGAGTGGAAGCGCGAGGCCGGTCGCCTGATGCGCGACCGGGGCTGATGGCCGGCGTGGCGCGTGGCGGGGACGCCCGCAAGGGCGGACGCGTCGCCGGCTGGGCGCGCCATCACATCCCGACGCGCGAGGGGATCGAGCGCAACCGCTGGCTGAAGCCGGTATCGCACCGCATCCTGGTGCCCTCGCTGTGGCGGTTCAACCGGCGATCGGTTCCAAGGGGCGTGACGCTGGGCCTGTTCTGCGGGGTGATCTTCCCGTTCGCGCATATGCCGAGCGCGGCGATCCTGGCCGTTCCCGCGCGCGCCAACATTCCCATAGCCGTCGGCATAACGATCCCCAGCACGTTCCTGATACCGGGATACTGGTGGGCCGCCCACAGGATCGGCCGATGGATCCTGCGACTGGATCGCGTCGTGCCCGGCCAGCCGATCGCGACCAATGTCGACCAGCACGCCGGCTGGCTGCACTGGCTGGTGTCGCAGGAGGGGCCGTCAATGATCGTCGGCCTGCTGGCGCTCGCGCTGTCGCTGTCGGCGACCGGCCATGTCGTCGCGTCGTTCGGCTGGCGCTGGCGGACCGCGCGCAAGTGGCGCAATCGACACGCTTGCCGGACAAAATAGCGGTATCGATACGATCTATCGCGACGGCGCTCTGGCCAGCGGTATTACGCCATCATTGCGCCGTCCGCGCGCAAGCAACGAACACCATCCGTCGAAGGGTACCAATATGCAGGGATCGCGTTACCTCGCCTTGATGTCGACCGTGGCCATCGCCGCCGGCCTCGCGGGCACCGGGGCCGTCCTGGCTCGCGGCGGGCAGACGGCCGCCGGCCGCGCGCACACGGTGGCAAAGGCGGCGACCGGCCCCGTACAGCCGCGCGGCGAGGGCAAGCCGCAGATGGGTACGTTCGGCGTCGACCTTGCCGGCATGGACAAGTCCGTCCTGCCGGGCGACGACTTCTACGGATATGTCGACGGCACATGGGCGAGCACGACGCAGATCCCGGCCGACAAGTCGACCTATGGCGCGTTCGACGTGCTCGCGGACCTTTCCGAGACGCGGACCCATGACATACTCGAGAACCAGAAGGTCGATCCGTCGAGCAAGATCGGCATCGCCTATGCCGCCTATTCCGACGTGCCCGCGATCGAGGCGAAGGGGCTTGCGCCGATCAGGCCGTGGCTCGACCGCGTGAAGGCCGTCGCCAACAAGGGAGCCTATGCGATGATCGCCGCCGAGGCGGACCGCGACGGCGTGTCGATCCCGTTCGGCGTCGGCGTGGGTCAGGACTCCAAGGAGCCGGAGACCTATATCGTCAACATCCGGCAGTCCGGGCTCGGCATGCCCGACCGCGACTACTACCTGAAGGACGATCCCAAGCTCGCTCAGACCAGGGCGGCGTACCAGGCACATATCGCGCGGATGATGACGCTGGCAGGCGAGCCGGACGCCGACTCTCGCGCAAAGGCGATCGTCGATTTCGAGACGCGGATCGCACAGGTCAGCTGGACCCGCGTCGACAGCCGCGACGCCGACCAGACGTACAACAAGATGCCCGTCGCGCAACTGGTACAGGCCGCGCCGGGCTTCGACTTCCCGGCCTACCTGAAGGGCATCGGCACGCCCGTCGACACGGTGATCGTCGCCCAGCCCAGCGCGGTGACGGGCATCGCGAAGCTGATCGCCGACGCGCCGATCGCCGTGCTGCGCGACCAGCTGCTGCTGCGCAGCCTCGAAAGCTATGCCGACGTGCTGCCGACCGCGTTCGACAAGGAGCGGTTCGCTTTCTATGGCACCGTGCTGTCGGGCACGCCCGAGCAGGAAGTGCGCTGGAAGCGCGCGGTGCAGTTCACCAACGGTGCGCTCTCCGACGACGTCAGCAAGCTCTACGTCGCGCAGTATTTCCCGCCCGCGACCAAGGCGGCGATGGACACGCTCGTGAAAAATATCATCGCGGCGATGAACGGCCGTATCGAGCATCTGAGCTGGATGGCGCCCGAGACGAAGGTCAAGGCGCATGCCAAGCTCGCGGCGTTCACGCCCAAGATCGGCTATCCGACGCGGTGGAAGGATTATTCGGCGCTCACGATGACGCCGGGCGATGCCTATGGCAACCATCTGCGCGCCGCCCGCTGGAGCCACGAGTACAACATCGCGCACCTCGGCAAGCCGCTCCAGCGTTGGGAGTGGGGGATGACGCCGATGACGGTCAACGCCTATGCCAATTTTGGCATGGTGGAGATCGTGTTCCCGGCCGCGATCCTGCAGCCGCCGTTCTTCGATCCCAACGCCGATCCGGCGGTGAACTATGGCGGTATCGGCGCCGTCATCGGACACGAGATGAGCCATCATTTCGACGATCAGGGCGCGAAATACGACCTTCACGGCCGGCTGACCCAGTGGTGGACCGACGCCGACGTCGCCCGGTTCAAGGTGCTGGAGGCCAAGCTGGTCGCGGAGTACGACCAGTACGAGCCGGTGCCCGGCCACAAGGTGAACGGCCAGCTGACGCTGGGCGAGAACTCGGCCGATCTGGCCGGGCTCAACGCCGCCTACGACGCCTATCACCGCTCGCTCGGCGGCAAGCCCGCGCCGGTGATCGGCGGGTTGACGGGCGACCAGCGTTTCTACCTCGGCTGGGCGCAGGTGTGGCGGCGCAACTCCCGCGAGGCGTCCGAGCTCAACCGGCTGCTGACCGATCCGCACTCGCCCAATCAGTACCGCGCCGACATCGTCCGAAACATGGACCCGTGGTACGCCGCATTCAAACCGACGCCGACCAGCAAGCTGTACCTGACGCCGGACCAGCGCGTTCGCGTCTGGTAGGCGGCTTTGGGGGCTGGCCCGGCGCTTGACGTCGCCGGGACCAGCCCCGACTAGCCGTCGCGTGGCGACGTTACCTCCCTTCATCGTTCCGCGTTCGTCGGCCCGCAACGCGATGCTGATCGCGGTGGCGGCCGGCCTGATCGCGGCCGTGCTGGCGATGGCGCTCACCCGCGACATGGCGGTCGCGATCGGCTTCGTCGGTGCCGCGTTGCTGGTCGGCGGCGGCGTGATCGGCTGGCGCCTGGTAGCGCCGTCGGCGGCGCCGGCAGGCGACATGATCGTCGACTGGGATGTGGTTCGGGCGGTCTCCGGCCTTGGCGGCGGGGCCGTCGCGGTCACGGATCGCGCGGGCCGGCTGGTCTGTGCCAACGATCGGTACGGCGAGGTGTTCGACGCGCTGCCGACCCCGCCCGGCCTGCCGCTGGGCGACGGCGGGATCGCCGCGCTCGGCAAGGCGGGCCGTGCCGCGTGGCGTGACGGCCATAGCGAGGTGAGCGGCCTCTCGATCGATGGACGACCGCTCGCGGTGACGGTGTTGCGCGCGGGGGCGCAGGACGACGTGCTGGTCTGGCGCTTCGCGCTAGCGGAACGGCGCGACCTGCCGGGCGACCTGCAACGCGCGCTCGGCGGGCCGCAGGGCGAACTGCTGGGCGCGGCCGGCATTATGGCGGCGGTGACGCTGCCCGACGGGCGGCTGCTGGCCACGAACCGCGTGCTGGCGGCTCGCGCCGGGCATCGCGCATCCCCGACGGACACCAATCTCGCCGACCTGCTGCACACCGACGACCAGGGCCGGTTCCGCTTCGTCGCGGAGCGCGCCGGCAATCCGCTGCGCCTGATCCAGGTGCCGCTGGCGGGCGACGAGCCGCACGACGCCGACGCGCCGCTGCTGATCGTCCTGCTCGACGAGGAGGAGACCGCCGGCCAGCCCGCGACCGCCGCCAGCCATGTCCGCTCGCTGGTGGCGATGATGCCGGTCGGGATCGCGCTGGTCGATCGCGAGGGCCGCTTCGCGCAGATGAACGATGCCTTCGCGCGCGCCGCCGGCGTCGATCCGGCCGCGCTGCCGCTCTATCCCGGCGACCTGGTGGTGCGCGAGGACAAGGGGGCGGTGGCCGACGCGGTCCGCCGGTTCGCGGGCGGGGCGACGCACAAGACAGACATCGCGGTGCGGCTGAAGGGACGCCCCGACGAGCCGGTCGTCCTGACGATCGCCGGCGCGCGCGGGATGGGCGATGCCGCCGTGCTGCTGAGCCTCAAGGACAACAGCGAGGAGTCGCGCCTGAAGCGCCAGGCGGAGCAGGCGACCAAGATGCAGGCGGTGGGGCAGCTGGCGGGCGGCGTCGCGCACGATTTCAACAACATCCTCACCGCCATCATCGGCCATTGCGACCTGATGCTGATGCGCCATTCGCCCGGCGACAGCGACTATGACGACATCCAGCAGGTCCGGCACAATTCCAATCGCGCCGCGGGCCTTACTCGCCAGCTGCTCGCTTTCTCGCGCCAGCAGACGCTTCGCCCACAGGTGCTGCAGCTGCCCGACGTGGTGTCGGAGGTGTCGAACCTTCTGAAGCGGCTGCTGGGCGAGACGGTGACGCTCGACGTCCATCACGGCCGCGGGCTGGGCGCGGTGCGCGCCGATCCGGGACAGCTCGAACAGGTGGTGATGAACCTGGCCGTGAACGCGCGCGACGCGATGCTGGCATCGGGCGCGGGCGCCGGTGGTCGTGGCGGCGGCCGGCTGACGATCCAGACCCGCGCCGTCTCCGCGGCCGACGTGCGGGCGATGGGCAACGATATCATGCCGATCGGCGACTATACCGCGCTGGAGGTCAGCGACACCGGCGTCGGCATCCCCGCCGACGTTCTGCCCAAGATCTTCGAGCCGTTCTTCACCACCAAGGAGGTTGGCAAGGGAACTGGCCTTGGCCTCTCGACGGTGTACGGGATCGTCAAGCAGTCGGAAGGATATATCTTCGCGGACAGCCGGCCGGGGGAGGGGGCGACCTTCACCATCTATCTGCCCGTCCACGCCGCGCCGGCGCCCGTCCAGCCCGAGCCGCCGGCTCGCGGCAAGCCGCCGGCGACGTGGCGGACGGGCACGGTGCTGCTGGTAGAGGACGAGGCGATGGTCCGCGCCGTCGCCGAGCGCGCGCTCGTGCGGCAGGGCTATACGGTCCTGACGGCGGAGAACGGCGAGACGGCGCTGGAACTGCTGCGCACCGGCCCTCGCCCCGATCTGCTGGTGTCGGACGTGGTGATGCCGGTGATGGACGGCCCGACGATGGCCAGGCAGGTTCGTGACCGCTGGCCCGACATGCCGATCCTGTTCATGTCGGGCTATGCCGAGGAGCAGCTGCGGCGCTCGATCGACCTTGCCGACGTCACCTTCCTGCCCAAGCCGTTCTCCGTCCAGCAGCTGGCCGACGCGGCCCGCGAGGCGCTGGCGTCCCATTGACGGTCGCGCCGGCTGATTTCGGCCCGGCCACGAGGCGCGTCTTGCAAGCTGCCACGCTCCCCGTCAAAGGCCGGGGATGACCTCTCCCCTGCGCATCCTTCTCGTCGAGGACGAACCGCTGATCGCGATGATGCTGGAAGACTTTCTGGAGGTGCTCGATCGGCAGGTGGCGGGCAGCGCCGACAATGTGGCGAGCGCGCTCGACCTCGTGGCGGCGGGCGGGTTCGACGCGGCGATCCTCGACGTGAATCTGCGAGGCGGGGAAAAGAGCTGGCCGATCGCCGACGCGCTGGCCGCGCGCGGGATGCCGTTCCTGCTGGCCACCGGCGGCAGCGGCGACTCGGTCGCGCCCCAGCATCGCGACCGGCCCGTCCTCCAGAAGCCGTTCACGATGGACGGCGTGCAGAAGGCGCTCGATGCGCTGGGTTAACGAAACGGCATCGCCCCGCGCCATGCGGTAGGGGCGGAGCGGATGCTGCCTTGACGTCAACCGCCGCGTTGCAGCACGGCCGCTCGACCCGTTTGGATCATACAGACATGCTGAACTGGATTCTGGCAGCGATCCTCCTCGTGCTGGCGGCGCTCGTGGTCGCCCGGCGCACGCGTGCCAAGAGGCGCGTCAGCCGCCGGCACGTCCGGCGCGCCCGCAACATCGCGTACGAACGGCTGTGGAACCGGATTATGGTTCGCCCACGCACCAAGCGGTTGACCCTGCGGCCCCGCAAGGACGCCGCCGAGACAGAGCCCACGACCCGATCCAGCTGAGGCAAGTCCGATTGGGGCGATCGTTGGCGCCGCCGGCCGCCGGCCTCGCGGTTCGGCTCGCCTCGCCTTCGATCCTCGCCATGGCGTTTGCCATATCCGAGGATCGGGGGGGGGGCGGTGCCGGTTGCAGGAATCGAACCCGCGACCTTCGGTTTACAAAACCGCTGCTCTACCAGCTGAGCTAAACCGGCCCCGAACCGCGCCATGCGTCAGCGGACGCCGAACGTCCAGCCCTCCGTCGCGGCGACGGCGTCCAGCCCGTCCGGCGTCCAGAGCGCAGCGTCGTCGGCGCGGGTGCGCAGCCATGCGGCGGACAGGATCGCGTCGGTCGCGTGATCGTCGAGCGGGCCTGCCAGCCCGGACGGCTCGCTGCCGATCGCGGCGAGCGCCGCATCGAGCGTGACGGCGTCGCGCATCTTGGCGCGGCCGGCCGGGCGCCCCGCGTCCAGCGCGGCGATCGCCGTATAGATCTCGACGATCACGGGGCCGTCGCCGGGCACCGGATCGAACGGCCACGTCGGGACGCGGCCACCCAGCGCATGGAGGACGCGCATCCCGGTCAGGCTCGACTTGCCGACCTGCGCCGCGCCGACGAGGTTGAAGCAGCTCGACGGCGACAGGCCGCGGCGGAGGCGTTGCCGCTGCTCGCAGCGGCGGAGCCGGCCCCGGCCGGCGAAGGCCGCGCGGCCCCGACGGCGGAAGTGATCGCGCAGCTCCGGATGGTCGACCACGCCGCTCGCGGCGAGGTGCGGATCGTCCGCGGAGAGCCGTTCCACTTCCGCCCATAACGCTTTCGCATCCAGTGGCGATCGGTCCCAGCCCGGGAAGAAGGCACCCGCATCCTCGAACGGCAGCGACGGCGACAGGTCCAGTCCGACCAGCGTGCGGCTACCAGCGACGGCCAGCTCCATCAGCCAGTCGCATATGTCCGCTCGCGACCAGACGCCCGCCACTGGCGTCGTCAGCACCGGCGCGCTGAGGCCCGGGCGACATTCGGCGAGCGCGATCCCCCGCTGCCGCTCGCCGACCGCGCCCGACCAATCGATCGCGACGAACCGCTCGAAGGGGCGCATCAACCCGCGCGCCGCTCCGTCCGCAGCCGATCCCAATGCGCCAGCCGCTCGGCCAGCCGCGCCTCGAAACCGCGGTCGCTGGGCGCGTAGAAACGTTGCGCCGTCATCCCCGCCGGCCAATAGTCCGCGCCCGAGAAGGCATCCGGTGCATCATGGTCATAGGCATAGTCGCGGCCATGACCCAGCTCGCGCAGCAGCGTCGTCGGCGCGCTCAGTATCGCGTCGGGCGGCGGCAGCGAGCCCGTCTCGCGCGCCGACCGCCATGCCGCCTTCTGCGCCAGATAGGCTGCGTTCGATTTGGGAGCGGTGGCGAGATACAGGCAGGCCTGCGCGATCGCCAGTTCGCCCTCCGGGCTCCCCAGGAAGTCATAGGCGTCCTTCGCGGCGAGGCATTGCACCAGCGCCTGCGGATCGGCGAGGCCGACGTCCTCCGACGCGGCGCGGGTCAGGCGGCGCAGCAGGAACAGCGGCTCTTCGCCGGCGGTCAGCATGCGGGCGAGATAATAGAGCGCGGCCTGCGGATCCGATCCGCGGATCGCCTTGTGTAGCGCGCTGATGAGGTTGTGATGGCCGTCGCGGTCCTTGTCGTACACGGCGACGCGCCGTTGCAGGAAAGCCGATAGCCCGGCCGGATCGAGCGGGACGGGCAGATCGACGCCGAACAGCGTCTCGGCCTGGTTGAGCAGGAACCGCCCGTCGCCATCGGCGCTGGCGAGCAGCGCGTCGCGCGCATCCCGCGTCAGCGGCAGCGGACGCTCCATCGTCCGCTCGGCGCGATCGAGCAGCCGTTCGAGTGCCGGCCCGTCGAGCCTGTGGAGGACCAGCACCTGTGCCCGGCTGAGCAGCGCGGCGTTCAGCTCGAAGCTCGGGTTCTCGGTCGTGGCGCCGACGAGCGTGACCGTGCCGTCCTCGACGAAGGGCAGGAAGCCGTCCTGCTGAGCGCGGTTGAAGCGGTGGATCTCGTCCACGAACAGCAGGGTGCGTTTGCCGGTCCGCGCATGATCGCGCGCCTCCGCAAACACGCGCTTGAGGTCGGCGACGCCCGAGAACACCGCCGAGATCGCCGCGAACCGCAGTCCGACGGCGTCCGCAAGCAGCCGCGCGATCGTGGTCTTGCCGGTGCCGGGCGGTCCCCACAGGATGATCGACGAGAGCTTGCCGGCGGCCACCATCCGGCCGATCGTGCCATCGGGGGCGGTGAGATGATCCTGCCCGACGACCTCTCCCAGCGCGCGCGGGCGCAGCCGGTCCGCAAGCGGCGCGTCGGGCGGCGGCGCGGCGGTCGACCCAGGAGGAGGTTCGAAGGCTGCGAACAGGTCGGCCATGCAGCAGCTGTAGGGCAGGGCAGGGTCAACGTCACGGCAAGTCGTGGGATCCCGTTCCCCTCGACCACGACAAGGAAGCGGATATCTTCATGATAGTACCGAAGATATGTCTTGAAGGTTCTTGTCTTCGGGACACGAAGATGTATCTTGAGACGATCAAGACATGGAGAGGTATCGGTGTTCACGAGAAGGTCCGGTTTCGATCGCGGTCCGCGAGATGCGATGCGCGAGGCGGTATGTGGCGCGCATGCGATCCATGGCGCGCGTGCCATCCACGATGCGATGCGCGACTTGCACGCGGGGAGGCCCTATCGGAATGAGGATCGCGGTGGCGGCCGGCGAGGACGAATGTTTGACGGCAGCGAACTGCGTCTGTTGCTGTTGAAGCTGATCGCCGACGTACCGCGTCACGGTTACGATCTGATCCGCGAGATCGAGACGCTGACCGGCGGCGCCTATGCGCCCAGCCCCGGCGTGGTGTATCCGACGCTGACCCTTCTCGCCGAGATGGGGCTGGTCGAGGAAGCGAAGGCGGACGGTACGAAGAAGCGGTATGCCGCTACGGGCGAGGGTCGCGCGCTGCTGGCGGAGCAAGCGGAGGTGGTGACTGCGTTGATGGCGCGGCTGCATGCGCTGGGCGAGCAGCGGCAGCGGACCGACGGCGGATCGGTCCGACGCGCGATGGGCAATCTACGCGTCGCGATCGGCAACCGGCTTGCGACGGGCGACGTGTCGGACGATACGCTGCACGATGTGGCGGCGCTCCTCGACGAGGTCGCGCAGAAGATCGAGCGACTGCGATGACCGCCAGCGCCATCGCGCGGGTGCCGACCACCAGCGGCAGCCGCTATCTACAGCAATTGTGCAAGCACTGGTCCCATAATCTGGCGGTCGAGTTCAGCGCCGACCATGGCACCGTCGTGTTCCCACGCAATGCGCGCGGCGCCGACTGGCCGGGCGATGCCACCGTCACCTTCGACGCGGAGACCGACGCGCTGGTGGTCCGGATTGAGGCCAGCTGCGACCCGCAGCGCGACGGGCTGGAAGGCGCGGTGGCACGGCACCTCGATCGCTTCGCCTTTCGCGAAGCGCCGCTCACCTTCGACTGGCGGAAGGGCGATCCTGCATGACCGCCATATAGGCCTGTAGCACCGCCTCGTTCGCGCCGTCCCAGCTCCAGCCGGCGGCGCGGACATGACCGGCGGCGCTCATTGCGGCGCGCAGCGCCGGGTCCGCGACGATGCGCGCGATCGCGTCCGCATAGGCGGCGACGTCGCGGGGCGGCACCAGGAAGCCGGTACGTCCGTCCTCGACCAAGTCCATCGCGCCGGTCGCGCGGGCGGCGACGACGGGGACGCCCGCGGCCATGGCCTCGGATGTCACCTGGCCCCAGGTCTCGGTCAGGCTGGGATTGAACAGGACGTCCATCGACGCGACCGCGCGGCCAAGGTCGTCGCCGTGCTGGAAGCCCGCGAAGGCCGCTTCCGGAACCCGGCTCGCGAACCAGTCGCGTGCGGGGCCTTCGCCCACTACCAGAACGCGGTGCGGCACGCCGCGCGCGCGCAAGGCGGCGGCGACGTCGGCGAACACGTCCAGCCCCTTTTCCAGCACGAGCCGCCCAAGAAAGCCGATTGCCAGTTCGTCGTCGCCGATGCCCAGGGACCGGCGCCACTCCGGGCTGCGCGCCGCGGGGGAGAACCGCCGGTGATCCACGCCGCGGCCCCAGTCGGAGACAGGCGTGGTGACGCCCCAGTCACGGATCAGTGCGGCGACCGACGGCGTCGGGACGAGGACCAGATCGGCGCGTTGGTAGAACCGTTTCAATATGGCTCTCACCAGCGGCTCCAGGAAGCCGATGCCGTAATAGCGGAAGTAGGTCTCGAACCGGGTGTGGAGCGAGGCGACGACCGGGATGTTCTGTGCCCGCGCCCAGGTGATTGCACGGTGGCCCAGGAACTCGGGCGCCGACACATGGACGAGGTTGGGCCGGTACGCCCTCAGCGCGGCCCGCGTCGTAAGCGGCAACCCCCGGCCGAGCTTGTACTCCTCCCGCCCGCCGGGAAAGGCGAAGGCAGGCACCTTCACGAGGTCGCCGGTCGGCGGAAAGGCCGGCGTGTCGGTGGTCGGCGAGAAGACCTTCACCGTCACCCCGCGCGCCATCAGATGACCCACGAGCAGGTTCAACGCCTGGTTCGCACCGTCGCGAATGTAGTTGTAGTTGCCGCTGAAGAGGGCAACGCGAATGTCGGACGGCTGCATGTCGGCGGGGCGATAGCCGGCCGGCGCGGC
Source organism: Sphingomonas bacterium (assembly GCF_903643035.1). Lineage (GTDB taxonomy): Bacteria > Pseudomonadota > Alphaproteobacteria > Sphingomonadales > Sphingomonadaceae > Sphingomonas. Next base: position 12,663 of record NZ_CAHJWW010000018.1, read on the forward strand.
GAGCGCCACCGCCGCGATAGGCAAGCTGGTCGTATCTCCCGCCGAGGTGTTTGCGTGAGCCTCGATGGGTCTCGCCCGCCGCGCACGGATTGTCGTTCCTGTCATGTTCTGCTAGTAGCGCCGTCATGGCAAAGTCTCAGAAACGCTATGTTTGCCAGTCGTGCGGGTCGGTCAGTTCGCGCTGGGCGGGCCAGTGTGGCGACTGTTCCGAGTGGAACACGATGGTCGAGGAAGCGGCCGCGACCGTCACGCCGTTTCGCGCCAGGCACGACCTGCAGGGCGGCGGCCGAGCGGTGACGATGGTGCCGCTGGATGCGGAGGTGGCGCTGCCGCCCCGCATGGCGACCGGCATCGCCGAACTCGACCGCGCGCTGGGCGGCGGCTTCGTCGAGGCGTCGGCGACGCTGATCGGCGGCGATCCGGGCATCGGCAAGTCGACGCTGTTGCTACAGGCGGCGGCGCGGATGGCCGGTGCCGGGCTGTCGGTCGCCTATGTCTCGGGCGAGGAGGCGGCGGACCAGGTGCGGCTTCGCGCGCGTCGGCTCGGCCTGGGGCAGGCGCCGGTGAAGCTCGCCGCCGCGACGTCGGTGCGCGACATCCTGACCACGCTTTCGTCGGGCGCTCCGCCTTCGCTGCTGGTGATCGACTCGATCCAGACGATGCACTCCGACCTGATCGAGGGCGCGCCGGGGACCGTGAGCCAGGTCCGCGCCTCGTCGCAGGAGCTGATCCGCTTCGCCAAGGAACGCGGCACGGCGCTGGTGCTGGTCGGGCACGTGACCAAGGACGGCAGCATCGCGGGACCGCGCGTGCTGGAGCATATGGTCGACACGGTCCTGTCGTTCGAGGGCGAGCGCAGTCACCAGTATCGCATCCTGCGCGCGATCAAGAACCGCTTCGGCGGCACCGACGAGATCGGCGTGTTCGCGATGGCGGACGAGGGACTGGCGGAGGTCGCCAACCCGTCCGCGCTGTTCCTCACCCATCGCACCGAGGGTGTGACCGGGACGACCGTGTTCCCCGCGCTGGAGGGCACGCGGCCGGTGCTGGTGGAGGTGCAGGCGCTGACCGTCCGCCTTGCTTCGGGCGCTACGCCCAGGCGGGCGGTGGTGGGCTGGGACGCCGGACGGCTGGCGATGATCCTGGCTGTGCTGGAAGCGCGCTGCGGCCTCTCCTTCTCGTCGGCGGAGGTGTATCTCAACATCGCCGGTGGCTATCGCGTGCAGGATCCGGCCGCGGACATGGCGGTCGCGACCGCGCTGGTCTCGGCGATGAGCGAGCGGCCGGTGCCCGCCGACTCGGTCGCGTTCGGCGAGATCGCGCTGTCGGGCGAGGTGCGCCCGGTCGCGCACGGCGCGCTGCGGCTGAAGGAGGCGGGGAAGCTGGGCTTCGAGCGCGCTCTGGTGCCGGCGTCGATGGTGTCGGGATCGACGAGCGCCGACCGTGCCGGGCTGGCGCTCAACGGCTTTGCGACGTTGCAGCGGCTGGTCGACCACCTGCTGGGCCGGTGAACGGGCGAGCTCCGGCTCGACAGGGCGGGCGGGTCCGGCCTAAGCGGGCGCCATGGGTCTGACCGCTCTCGACATGCTGGTGCTGGTCGGCGTCGCCGGATCGGCGATGCTGGGCCTGACGCGCGGCTTCGTGACGGAGGTGTTGTCGCTGTTCGCCTGGGTGGCGGTGGTGTTCGCGATGACGTTCTTCCACGCGGGGCTGGCGGCGATACTCGTGCGGTTGGTGGGCACCGTGTCGGGCGCGGCGGTACTGGCGTTCGCACTTATCGCGGGCATCACTTATTTTGGTGGCCGGATGGTGGCCAACGCCCTGGGGCGGCGTACGCGCAATTCGGTGCTGGGTCCCGTGGACCGCGCGCTGGGCTTCGGTTTCGGTGCGCTGAAGGGCCTGATCCTCGCCAGCCTCGCTTTCCTGCCGATGCTGATGCTGGTCGACATCCGCGACGGCGGACCGTCCGGGCGCCCCGACTGGATGGTCCGGTCGCGCTCCTATCCGCTGCTCAGCGCGACGAGCGCCAGCATGGCCGACATGATCGACCGCCGCCGTCACGGCCGGCCGGTGTTTGGCACCGGCGACAACGCGCTCGCCGTGCGCCCGGAGCATCGGCGGTGACGACCGCGACCCTGTACAATACCGAGATCCTGCGCCTCGCCGCGTCGATCCCGCATCACGGGCGGCTGGCCGATCCGATGGGCACCGCCGAGCGCCGCTCGCCGATTTGCGGCAGCCGGGTCACGGTGGACGTGAACCTTGCCCCCGACGGCCGAGTGGACGCGGTCGGCCTGCTGGTTCGCGCCTGCGCGCTGGGCCAGGCGGCGGCGGCTTTGCTCGGGGCTGAGGTGATCGGGCGCACGCCGGCCGAACTCGCCGCCGCGCGCGACGCAATGACGGACTGGCTGGCGGCGGGTGAGGGCGCGGCTCCTCCCGCATGGCCCGGCCTGGCGGTCCTGTCACCCGCCCTGGGCTACACCGCGCGTCACCCCTCGATCCGCCTCGCGTTCGAAGCGGCGGCGGAGGCGGCGCAGAACGCCGGTCGCTCGGCAGACGCAGCCTGATGGGGAGTGCCGGCGCCGGGCCGATGCTGCGCGATGGCGTCGTTCTGCTTGGCTTTGCCCTCGTCTTCGTGCTGCTGTTCCGGCGGCTGGGGCTCGGCGCCACGCTTGGCTATCTCGTCGCAGGCGCGATCGTCGGCCCGCACGTACTGCATCTCGTTGGCGACGCCGAGGCGAAGATGGGGATCGCGGAGCTCGGCATTACGCTGCTGCTGTTCCTCGTCGGGCTGGAGCTCAACCCCGCCAGGCTCTGGCAGCTGAAGGCGGACATCCTCGGCTTCGGGCTGGCGCAGGTCATCGCCTGCGGGATCGCGGTCGCGGGCGTCGTCTGGCTGGTCGCGGGCTTCTCGCCCTCCGCCGCGGTCGCGCTCGGCCTGCCGCTGGCGCTGTCCTCGACCGCGCAGGTGCTGCCGATGCTCCAGTCCGCCGGCCGGCTGCGCACCCCGTTCGGCGAGCGCGCGTTCTCGATCCTGCTGTTGCAGGACCTGTCGATCGTGCCGCTCATCACGATCGTCGCCGCGCTCAGCCGGGCGCCCTCGGATCCAAGCGCGCCGCCCGGCTGGCTGCTGGCGCTCTACACGGTCGGCGCCGTCGCCGGACTGGTGATCGCGGGCCGGTTCGGGCTCCGGCCGCTGTTCCGGCTGATCGGTGGGCTGGGCGAGCGCGAGATGTTCGTCTTCGCGGGCCTGTTCACCGTCATCGCCAGCGCGGCGATCATGGGCGCGCTGGGGCTGTCGCCCGCGCTCGGCGCGTTCGTCGCCGGCGTCATGCTCGCCGACTCGCCCTATCGCCACGAGCTCGAGGCGGACGTGGAGCCGTTCCGCTCGATCCTGCTGGGCCTGTTCTTCCTCGCGGTCGGCATGATGCTGGACCTGCACGCCATCGCAGAGCGGCCGCTCTTCGTCGTCGGCATGGCGCTTGCGCTGATCGCGACCAAGGCGGCCATCGTCTTCCTGCTAGGCCGCGCGTTCGGGATGAACTGGCGCGGCGCGCTCGCGCTCGGCCTGTTGCTGAGCCAGGGCGGCGAGTTCGGCTTCGTCCTGTTCGCACAGGCGCAGAACGCGCTGCTGATCGCGCCCGAGGCGGCGAGCCTCTTCGGCGCGGTCGTCACGCTGTCGATGGCGACGACACCGTTCCTGATGACCGTCACCCGCCGCTTCCGCGCGGAGGCGAAGGGCAAGGTCGAGCGCGAGGCGCCGGGTGGCGATGCCGCCAGCGCGCTGGTGATCGGCTATGGCCGCTTCGGGCAGACGGTGGCGCAGATGCTGATCGGTCAGGGCCTGACCGTCACGCTGGTCGACCGGGACACGGAGATGATCGACGTCGCCGGCAGCTTCGGCGCAAAGGTCTATTACGGAGACGGCACCCGGCTCGACCTGCTGCGCCAGGCGGGCGGCGTGGAGGCGCAGCTGATCCTGTTCTGCATCGACGGCGACGCGATCGACTCGGACGTCCTCCGTGGCGTCAACGCCGCTTTCCCGCGGGCGAGCGTCTTCGTGCGCGCCTATGACCGACGCAGCATCATCAAGATGGACGGCGCGCGGATCGCGGGCACGATGCGCGAGGTGTTCGAGTCGGCGGTCTGCATGGCCCGGCTCGCGATGGTCGACATCGGTGTCGACGGCGCGGAGATCGACCGGACGGAGGACGAGTACCGACGCCGCGATGCCGAACGCCTGCGCGAGCAGACACGGAGCGGAGACCTGCGCGCGGGCGGCGCCCCGCTGATCGTCGCGCCGTTCGAGACCGTCGGCGAGGCGCAGGCGTGAGAGGAGCCGGCGTGTGGGGGCAAGGCGTGCGAAGGGCAGCGGCGTGAAGGGGCGTCCGTTGCGTGAACGGCTGGGCTTCGCCGCCGCCGGCATCGCCGAGGGCTGGCGGCGCGAACAGAGCTTCCGCGTCCATGTCGGCATCGCGGCGACGGCGCTGGTCGTGCTGCTGGCGACGCGGCCCTCACCTGTCTGGTGGGCGATGTTCGGGATCGTCGCGGCGCTCGTGACGGCGTTCGAACTGGTCAATTCGGCGCTGGAGGCGCTGGTCGACCTGCTTCACCCGGGGCTCCATCCAGAGGTGAAGGCGATCAAGGACATGCTCTCGGGCGCGGTGATGCTCGCCGGCGTCGCGGCGCTGCTGGTGGCGGCCGCGTTCGTCGCGGCGCATGCGCAGGGCTGGTTGGCGTGGTGGCAGGGGAGCGGGCGATGAACTGGCTGGCGATACTCGCGGCGTTGTCGGGTGCCCTGGCGGTGGGGGCGGGGGCGTTCGGGGCGCATGGCGCGAGCGGCGAGGCGGCCGAGTGGCTGAAGACCGGGGGCCATTACCAGCTGATCCACGCGGTCGCCGCGCTGGTGGCGATGCGGATGGGCGTACGCGGGCCGGGGTGGCTGTTCATCGCGGGCGGCGCGCTGTTCGCCGGCACCCTGTACCTGATGGCGCTTGGCGCGCCGCGCTGGTTCGGCGCGATCACGCCGATCGGCGGCGCGCTGCTGATCGCGGGCTGGCTGTGGCTCGCATGGAACGCGCGGGGATGAGGGGGACACTCGCCCTGTCCGTGATCGGGCTGACGCTTGCCGGGCCGGCGCAAGGGCTTTGTTACTATGGTGGTGTCTACAATGCCCGCACTACAATCATGCAGGAGTTTCACGACTCGAGGTACGTTGCGTTGGTGCGGGTTGTCTCAGGAACCTCCGCATGGGCCGATGATCCCACGTCTGCCTTCAAGAAACGCTGGGGTGATGATGGCGCCGTCTCCCTTTACCATCTCCGCGTTATGCGTGTGTGGAAAGGCAGGCCACCGGCAACACTTCGCTTTCGGACGGGCCGGAACAGCGGCGGCTTCTATTTCGACCGCCCGTGGGCATGGTATAGTCGCGCAGAGCGTAACGCGACGGGTTACGTCGGACCTTGGTCGGGCACCGATGTTGGTAGCCGGTATCTTGTTTTTCTAAATCCGATCCCACCTCGCTCAGGTCAAAGTAGTTCCGAGCGTGGTGCATTCTTCGTGAATTACAATTGCGGCCAGTCTAAGGTTTGGCGTGAGGTATTAAATCACGACCGGCTGGTACTCGATCGCCTTGCCGCCAACTCGCCACCTCACCGCTTCTTGCGGCAAGCGTCCGAGCAGTAGATCACCCGTTCCCAGTCGCGCGCCCATTTCTTGCGCCAGGCGAACGGGCGTCCGCAGGCGGGGCATATCTTGGTCGGCAGGTTCGCCTTGTCGACGCCGTTGGGCATCAGCGCGGCTGACGGTCAAGGAAGGCCGAAACGTCCGCGAGGTCGACGTCGGTATCGAGATACGCATCGCCGATTCCGCGCGCGAGCAGGAACGGGATGCGGCCGCCGCTGCCCTTCTTGTCGTGGCGCATGTGCTCGACGAGGTCCCGCGCCGACGCGGTGACGCCGGCCGCCGCCAGCCCGTCGGGCAGGCCGCTTGCCCGCCAGTGCGCCTTCAGCCGCTCGGCATCTTCCCCCGGGCACAGGCCCCGGTCGACCGAATAGTCGAACGCCAGCGCGCAGCCCGCCGCGACCGCCTCGCCGTGCAGCAGGCTGCCGTCGAACCCCGCCGCCGCCTCCAGCGCGTGGCCGAAGGTGTGGCCGAGGTTCAGCAGCGCGCGCCGGCCCGTCGTCTCGTGCTCGTCCTCCGCGACGATCCGCGCCTTGGCTTCGACGGAGCGGGCGATCGCATGCTCGCGCAGGGCCGCGTCGCCCGCCAGCAACGCGGGGCCATGCGCCTCGCACCATTCGAAGAAGGCGAAATCGTCGATCAGGCCGTATTTCACCACCTCGGCATAGCCCGCGCGCAGTTCGTGCGGGGGCAGGGTCGCCAGCACGTCGGGGTCGATCAGCACGAGCACGGGCTGGTGGAACGCCCCGATCAGGTTCTTGCCGAACGCGGTGTTGATCGCGGTCTTGCCGCCCACCGAGCTGTCGACCTGAGCCAGCAGCGTGGTGGGAAGCTGTACCAGCCGGCAGCCGCGTTTCAGGATCGCGGTCGCGAAGCCTGCGAGGTCGCCGACCACGCCCCCGCCCAGCGCGACGACCGGATCGTTGCGCTCGACGCCGAACGCCAGCAGCCGGTCGCAGACGTGTTCGAGCTGCGACCAGCTCTTGGCGGCTTCGCCGGCCGGGATCGCGACCGACCGCCAGCTGATGCCGGCGGCGTCGAGCGCGGCGGTCAGCGTGGCGAGATGCGGCCCGACGTTCTCGTCGGCGACGATCGCCACCGTCCGGCGGGGAGCGAACGGCGCGAGGTGCGCGGCGGCGTCCGCCAGCAGCCCGGCCTCGATCCGCACGTCGTAGCTGCGCTCGCCCAGCATCACCGGAACCGCTCTCATCGTCCTATCGCCTTCAGGATCGCGCCTACGGTCGCCTCGTGCGGCGCGCGCTGGCTGGCGATGTGGATCGGAGCCTGCGCATAGATGGGGTCGCGCACCCGTGCGAGGTCGCCCAGCACCTCCAGGGCGTTGCGCCCGTGGAGCAGCGGGCGGGTGTCGCGCCGGCGCACCCGGTCGGCGAGCACCGCGGGATCGGCGCGCAACCATATCGTCACCGCCTGCGCGAGGATGAGCGCGCGCGTGTCGCCGTTCAGGAATGCGCCGCCGCCCGTCGCGATCACCTTGGGTCGCCCGTCGATCAGCCGCCGGATCACGCGGCGCTCGCCATCGCGGAAATATGCCTCGCCGAACCGGGCGAAGATGTCGGCCACGCTCATGCCGGCGGCGACCTCGATCTCCTCGTCGGCGTCGGCGAACGGCAGGCCCAGGCGACCGGCGAGGCGGCGGCCGACGGTGGACTTGCCGACGCCCATCAGGCCGATCAGCACGATCGGCTTTCCTTCCCAGGAGGGTGCGGGCGAGCGGCTTGGCAACATGGCCCGCCGGGCTATACAGCGCACAGGGGCAAGGGCAAAAGGCCGCGCTCGCCCGTCGCCCGAGGTTTCGCATGTCCCGTCCGCTCATCGTGCTGATCGTTATGCTGGCCGTCATCATAGGCGGCCTGTCCCTCCTCGCCGGCCGCGCCCGCGAAAAGCCCGTGGAACACGTCGAGAAGGCCGTCAGCCTTGCCAATCTCGCGGGCTAGGCTGGCGACCGGCCTGGCGCTTGCGGCGATCGCGGCGGCGGCGCTGGCGCAGCAGCGGCCGGAGTCGATCCTGCCGCCCGGCTTCGGAGAGCCCGCGCAGCCTGTTCCCGCGCCCACCTTGGCCGGTCCCCGGCCCGTGTCGACCGCCAGCCCGGGCGAGCCG
>NZ_CAHJWW010000019.1 GCF_903643035.1 Sphingomonas bacterium
CGCTGATGCACGGGCAGGGCGTCGACGTACAGGTGCACTCAGCACTAGGAAATCTTAACCTCGGCACGTGCAGCGACCGTATGGCATGCGGGGATCACCGCTGTCGATACGAAGCGCGGCTACTGCCCGACAGAGCAATCGCCGAAACGCCAGTGCATTTACAATGCAAATAGTTGCATATAATGTGATGATCTTCTTCGAGGATCATAGCCATGAACGCGCGGGACTCGTCCGGGGAGATCAGCACCGGATACGCACGAGCGGTCGACGCGCTGGTGATCGGCGCCGGGTTTGCCGGCCCTTACGCCTTGCACCGTCTACGCCTTCTTGGTTTCACCGCTCACGCTATTGAGGCGGCGCCCGGAGTCGGCGGGACGTGGTATTGGAACCGTTACCCCGGTGCCCGCGTCGACATCGAGAGCCAGGATTATTCCTTTTCCTTCTCGGACGAACTTGAAGCCGAGTGGGCCTGGACGGAACGCTACGCCGCGCAGCCCGAGCTGCTGCGCTATGCCGGGCATGTCGCCGATCGGTTCGACCTGCGTCGCGACATCTCATTCGAGACCAGGGTCGCCGCCATGCGTTTCGGCGACGACGGGCGATGGGTCGCCGAAATGAATACGGGCGAGCTTGTGTCCGCTCGTTACGTGATCGCCGCGACGGGCTGCTTATCGGTCCCCAAGCAGGTCGACATCGCCGGCGCCGACTCCTTTGCCGGCGTCAGTGTCCACACAGGTCGATGGCCGGAGGACGGCCTGAACCTGACAGGCCAGCGGGTGGGGATCATCGGTACCGGCTCGTCCGGGATCCAGTGCATCACTGAGGTGGCGAAGCAAGCCGGTAAGTTATCCGTGTTCCAGCGGACGGCAAATTTCAGCGTGCCAGCCCACAACGCGCCGCTCGCGCCCGATCAGGCGGAGGCGTGGAAGGCGGACCGGCATCGGCACCGGCAGCGTGCGCGCGAGTCTCACCTGGGAACCTCGTCGCTGGTCAGGTCCGAGCGGTCGGCGCTGACCACGCCGCCCGACGAGCGGACCGCCGAGTTCGATCGCCGCTGGGCACAGGGAGGTTTCCAGATGTCGGCTGCGTTCAACGACATCGTCAGCAGCCCGGCCGCGAACGCGCATGCCGTCGAGTTCGTCGCGGCCAAGATCCGCGCCGTCGTGTCGGATCCAGCGGTCGCCGAGGCGCTGGTGCCGAAGGCCTACCCGTTCGGCACGCGGCGGCTGTGCGTGGACACCGGCTATTACGAGACCTTCAATCGCGACAACGTGACCCTGGTCGACGTCGCGGCCGACCCGATCGTCGCGATCGAGCCGGACGGCGTGCGCACCGCCGCGGGATTCCACCCGCTCGACGTACTCATCCACGCGGTCGGCTTCGACGCGATGACGGGGGCGCTGCTGGCGATCGACATCGAAGGCGCGGACGGAGTGACGCTCCGCAACGCGTGGGCTGCCGGGCCGCGCTCCTACCTGGGCTTGATGGTCGCGGGCTTCCCGAACCTGTTCACCGTCACCGGTCCCGGCAGCCCGTCGGTCTTCTCCAACATGATCCTTTCCATCGAGCAGCATGTCGAATGGATCACGGCATGTATAGACGACCTGCGGCGCGATGGGCTGGACCGGATCGAACCGGCAGTCGCGGCGCAGGATGGCTGGGTCGATCACGTCAACGCCGTCGCGGACACGACGCTGCTGCCCCTGACCGACTCCTGGTACACGGGCAGCAACATCGCGGGCAAGCCGCGCGTGTTAATGCCTTACCTCGCCGGCGTCGGCGTCTATCGCCAGGTTTGCGCCGACGTCGTCGCCAATGGCTATCGCGGTTTCGTCATAACAGCATCGGCACCGACCCGCCGCGCAGCCGTCGTCTCCGCGTCGTGAGCCCGCCTCTTGGAGATAAAGCCGTGATGGACCCGCATTTTCGCGCCATGCTCGACGCGGACGCGGAGGCGGCCGCCGCACGGAATCTGCCGGCGCTCGGCATGCTGCCGGCCGCTCCGATCCGCGCGGGGTACCAGACGCAGCGCCGTGCGCTGAGCCGCAACGCCCCCGCCGAGGTCGCGACTCGCGATCTACTTGTATCTGGAGCCGACGGCGACATCGCCGCGCGCCTCTACGAGCCGCCTGGGTGCGATCTGACTGGTCCGGGTCTTGTCTTCTTTCACGGCGGCGGCTTCGTCATCGGCGATCTGGAGACGCATGACGGGTTTTGCCGCCACCTATCGGCGCTGTCGCGTTGCCGCGTGCTGGCAGTCGATTACCGGCTCGCGCCCGAGCATCCGTTCCCCGCCGCGCATGACGACGCGCTGGCGGCGGTGCGGTGGGCGTTCGCGCATGCCGACGAAATTGGCTTTGCGGTCTCGCGCATTGCGGTAGGCGGGGACTCGGCTGGCGCCAATCTGGCGACGTCGATCGCGATCGACCTAAAGGATGATCCCGCGCACCGGCCGGCCTTTCAGCTGCTGCTTTATCCGGCGATCTGGCCGGACGAGCAGACCGGATCGCGCGCGGCGCTGGACGGTCCGATCGTCACGAAAGCGGCGATGCGCTGGTTCGAGGCCTCGTACGCGGCCGCCGGCCACCCCGAGGTCGCCCGCGTACATCTGGGCTCCGACGTCCTTCTCGACGGAATGCCGCCCGCCTACATTGTCACCGCCGGCTTCGACCCGCTCAAGGACGAAGGCCGCGACTATGCGGCGCGCCTCGCCGCGGCCGGCGTCGCGGTCGACCATGTCGAGTACCCGTCAATGATCCACGACTTTCTCACCATGCCCGATGTCTCGCCGGTGGTGGTGGGGGCAACGAGAGCCGCGGCCGAAGCGATGCGCGATGCCCTTGCCCGGACCGACCTGCGCTGATCTGATCTGGGCTGATCGGCAAACCTTATCGGGGCTTGACGCGGCGCAAAAGCTCCAGCGCATCGTTGGCCCAAGCGATCCAGGCGGACTCGTAGCGGATGCCGCCGGCAAGCGCGAGATAGTGGCCCAGCGCCTCACTCTCGAGCGCGCGCGGCTCCGGGTAATGGGTGTCCACCACCGACCGGTAGTGGGCAAGCCGCTCTTCGTGCTGCGCGCGCCGCTCGGCGATGGGCTGCGCTACCTGCTCGGGCGACGCGAGTCCCAGCGTCATGCACTTGACCAGGATCTCGTCCTTGATCGACGCCGGCTCGTTCGACTGGACGACCCACTCCAGCAAATGATCGCGCCCGGCCTGCGTAATCGCGCGAGGGACACGATCAGCTCGGGTTTCGCCGCCTTCCGCGACCGGCTCCAAGAAGCCCTCTCGTTCGAGCCGGGCAAGCTCCTTATAGATCTGTTGGTGCGTCGCGCGCCATATATAGCCCGAGCGCTTGCTGAACCTCTTCGCGAGATCATAGCCGGTCATTGGCCCGTTCAGGACCGTCGCGAGTATCGCCTGCGACAAGGCCATCAGGTGACCGACCGCGTCGGCACGGTGACAGTGCACGCGGGGCGAAGCGCTGGCGGGGCAACCTGCATCCGGTCCAAAATCCCTTGTCGTCCTACTGCGTTGCGTGGATCTTCAACCCTCCTCGCCGATCAGGTCGCGGAACTCAACCACGCCTGCCACCTCGCTGACGGCTGGCGAGGGCCTAGCGCCCGCGCCAGCCGCCAGCGATCATCAATGCACGAGAGCGCCGTCGATATGTGGCGCTGTCCATGGCGCCATCACCGCCGGCGCGAACTGCGCCAGGGAGATGGGATCGACGATCATGTGCTGCGAGCCGACATGCATGTCGCGAATGCAGCGCGCCAACGCCGAGGGATTGCGGATCGCCGTCGCGCCCGCCCACACATGGCAGAAGCGCGTGACGTCCATCGCGAGCTGGGTCAGCCACGTCGCGACGATCCGCATCCGGCCGTTCTGCTCGGCCGAGAGCGAACCGCCGCCGAGCACCGTTGCCTGCACCTCGCCGAACACCTCGTAACAATACGCCCTGCCGGCGCGGTACAGAGACTCGTTGTGCGTGAACTCGCGCTTGAAGATCTCGTTGTTCGCGACGGTGCTCGTATACCCGAGGCGCTTCTTGGTGGAGGCGATCTCGGCGATCTCCTCGAGCGCGCGCTTCATCACGCCCAGCGCGAACGCCGCGTGGCTGACCGCGACGAAGCCCATCAGGCCTATGCGGTAGAGGTCGCCGCCGCGCTTTGGCGGTTCCGGGCTGTCGAGCGCGCCGTCGAGCGTGAAATCGTCGGCGAAGAACTGCTCGGGCACGACATAGTCCTGCGACCCCGTCGCGCGCAGCCCGGTAACGTCCCAATTGCCCATGAACTCGACCCGATCGCGAGGCATGTAGCAGATGCGCGTGCGCGGCCGGCCGTTCGCCTCCATGATCGGCGCGCCGTCCTTCATGAGGATCATGCCGGCGCCCATCCAGTCGGCCTGCGCGCAGCCGCTGCCGAACGAGAACTTGCCGCCGCCGCGCACGCCGCCCTCGACCGGCACGCCCCGCCCGCCGGGCGCCAGCATTCCCGCCGTGATGGCCGGGACCGCACCACCGAACATCGCGTCCGCCGCGCTGTCGCCGACGAAGGCGCCCGCGAAACCGGTGGTCATGGCATTCGCCATGAACGACCAGCCGGTCGCGCCATCGGCACGGCACAGCTCCTCGAGCACGTCGATCGCGGCCAGCATGTCGCCGCCGCCGCCGCCGACCTCGACCGGCAGCATCATCCAATAGAGCCGTGTCTGCCGCAGCGCGTCCGCGACCGGCTCGGTCACGAATCCCTGCTCCTCCGCCGCCAGCGCCTCCGAGCGGATCAGTGCGGCCAGGCTGCTCGCGGCCGACAGGAAAGAGGCGCGAGGAGCGGCTGTCATGGAGACGGACTTTTGCATGCGGACCTCAGGGTTTGAGCGGATCGAGCGGCGGGAGGCCACTGACGCTCCCCATGTATATGCAACAGCTTGCATATGCAAGTGACTGCATATATTGAGCCGGTTTGCAAAAGCCGAAGACGATCCGGGAGAGACCACGATGTCGACCAACCTACGAACCGCCCGCGCCGCCGCGCGCGATAGCGGCAACGGCTATGTCGACATCGATGTGGAGCGTGCCCGATCGATGACGGCGCTTGCCGACGGCCCGAAGCCCCATCCGTTTCTGGAAGGCGTGCACGCGCCGATGACGGAGGAGCTGACGCTGACGACGCTCGACGTCGTCGGGACCATTCCCGCCACGCTCGACGGCCGCTATCTGCGCATCGGTCCGAACCCGATCACCCCCGACCCGGTCGGTTATCACATGTTCATGGGCGACGGAATGGTCCACGGTCTGGCGCTCAAAAATGGGCAGGCGCTGTGGTACCGCAATCGCTGGATCCGCTCGACGGCGGTCAGCGAGGCGCTGAACGAGGCGCCTGCACCCGGGCCGCGCAAGGGACGATCGGACACGGTCAACACCAACGTGGTCGCCATCGGCGGACGGACCTGGGCTTTGGTCGAAGCGGGCGCCAACCCGGTCGAGTTGACCGACACGCTGGAAACGGTCGCCCACAATGCGTTCGACGGTACACTCGACGGCTCGTTCACCGCGCATCCGCATCGCGACCACCTGACCGGCGAGCATCACGCCATCGCCTATGAAGGCGCGGTGCCCAACGAGGTGCGCTATGTCGTCATATCGGCCGAGGGCGCGGTCACGCGCGAACTGTCGATCCCGGTGGAGCATGGCCCCGCGATCCACGACTGTTCGTTCACGCAGTCTCAAGTCCTCATCTACGATCTCCCGGTAACGCTCTCGCCGGCCGCGATCCGGGCGGCGATGGCCGGCGGGGAGCGCTTTGTCTATCGCTGGAACCCGGAACACCGCGCCAGGGTGGGGCTGCTGCCGCGCGCCGGCGGGGCCGACGACATCGTCTGGTGCGACGTGGAGCCCTGCTACATCTTCCATGCCGCCAATGCCTACGACCTGCCTGACGGGCGCGTGGTTGCGCACGTCGTGGCCTATGACGATTATTTCATCGATAGCCAGCCCGATCCCGACGCGACCGGCCGGCTGGAGCGCTGGACGATCGATCCAGCGACGTGCTCCGTCGAGCGCATCGTGGTCGACGCCTGTTCGCAGGAGTTTCCGACGACCGACGAGCGCCGCAACGGCCTGGCGAACCGCTACGCCTTCACCATGGAGGTCGGCCCGGGCGGCATCGAGAACTATCGCGGGACCCGCCTCTACCGACACGACCTTGAGACGGGCGGCAAGCAGGCGCACGACTTCGGCGCCGACCGCCATCCGGGCGAGTTCGTCTTCACGCCGCGTGACGTTGACGCCGCGGAGGGCGACGGCTGGCTGATGGGGCTGGTCGTCAACCGCGCCGACGAGACGACCGACTTGGCGATCATCGACACCGCCGACTTCACCGGCCCACCGGTGGCCCAGATCCGCATTCCGCACCGCGTGCCCGCCGGCTTCCACGGCAACTGGATCGCGAGCTGAACCGCGATGTCGCTTCCTTCCCTCTTCGATCGATTGCGGCTGCCGGTCATTTGCTCGCCGCTGTTCATCATCTCCAACCCCGACCTGGTGATCGCGCAATGCTGCGCCGGCGTGATCGGCAGCTTTCCGTCGCTGAACGCCCGCCCGGTGTCGCTGCTCGACGAGTGGCTGCACCGCATCACGGAGGAGCTCGCGGTATGGGACCGCGACCATCCCGATACGCCGGCGGCGCCGTTCGCGGTCAACCAGATCGTCCACCGGACCAACGACCGGCTTGACGAGGACCTGGAGCTTTGCGCCAAACATGAGGTGCCGCTGATCATCACTTCGCTCGGCGCGCGCGAGGATCTGAACCGGGCGGTGCACGGCTGGGGCGGGCTGGTGCTCCACGACGTCATCGATGACCGGTTCGCGCGCAAGGCGATCGACAAGGGTGCCGACGGGCTGATCGCGGTCGCGGCGGGCGCGGGCGGCCATGCCGGGCGGTTGTCGCCATTCGCGCTGGTGCACGAGCTGCGCCGCTGGTTTGACGGGCCGATCGCGCTGTCCGGAGCGATCGCCGACGGGCGCGCGATCCTGGCGGCCCAAGCGATGGGCGCCGATCTCGCCTATATTGGATCCTTGTTCATCGCCTCGAGCGAGGCCAATGCCGACGAGCGCTACAAGCGGATGATCGTCGAGTCGGCCGCCGACGACATCGTCTATTCTAACCTGTTCACCGGCGTCCACGGCAACTACCTGCGCCCGTCGATCCTCGCCGCCGGGCTCGATCCCGACGCGCTGCCGGAAAGTAACGCGAGCGCGATGAGCTTCGGCTCCGGCACGATCGGCAAGGCGAAGGCGTGGCGCGACATCTGGGGATGCGGCCAGGGGATCGGCGCGGTCGACGCGGTGATGCCGGCCGCCGAGCACGTGGCGCGACTGGCGAGCGACTATGCCGATGCGAAACGCAGGCTGGATACGAGGTTCGTCGCGCAGCACGACGCCCCGGAGGCGGTGGTGATTGCCGGCATGCGGACCCGCAGCCACGCCGAGATCCGCCACCGCGCCGCGCAGGTCGCGCAGGGCTTCAATGATCTCGGCATCGTCGAGGGGGGAACCGTCGCGCTGCTGCTGCGCAACGACCTCGCCTTCTTCGAGGCGACGCTGGGGGCGGCGCTGGCGGGCGCCTATCCGGTCCCGATCAACTGGCACGCGACCGCCGACGAGGCTGGATACATCTTGCGCGACTGTAGTGCCAAGGCCTTGGTGGTCCATACTGATCTGCTCCCAGGCATCGTCGCAGCGGTGCCGCCCGGGCTGCCGATCCTCGTGGTCGACACCCCGCCTGAGATCCGCCGCGCCTACCGGGTCTCGCCACTGGTCGCCCCGGTCGACGGTGTCGAGGGATGGGAAGCCTGGCTTCGCCGTCAGGCGCCGATCGCCGCGCCCAGTGCCGCCAACCGCGCGGCGGTGATCTACACTTCCGGCACCACCGGCCAACCCAAGGGCGTCAAACGCGGGCCGACGCCGCCCAATCCCGCCGCAGCGATCGGCTACGGCTTCGGCGCAGACGAGGCGCGCACGGTGCTCATGAACGGTCCGATGTACCATTCCGCGCCCAACAGCTACGGCATGCTCGCGCTGGCGAAGGATGCGCGCATCGTCCTGCAGCCGCGCTTCGATGCGGAGGAGATGCTCGCGCTGATCGAACGCTACCGCGTCAGCCACATGCACATCGTGCCGACGATGTTCGTCCGCCTTCTTCGCCTGCCGCCGGCGGTGAAGGATCGCTACGACCTGTCGTCGCTGCGGTTCGTGGTGCACGGAGCCGCGCCCTGTCCGCCCGCGGTCAAGCGCGCGATGATCGACTGGTGGGGCCCGGTCATCCACGAATATTACGGATCGACCGAGACCGGCCTCGCCACCGCGCACGGCTCGGCGGAGGCGCTGGCGCGGCCCGGCACCGCCGGTCGCGCGCTGCCCGGGGTGGAGATCCGTGTCCTCGACGACGGCGGCACTGTCCTTCCTCCGGGAGGGATCGGCGATGTCTTCGTACGCTCGTCGTCGACGGCGGCGTTCGCCTATATCGGTCGCGACGACCCGCGCCGTGCCGACGGTTTCGTAACGGTCGGCGACATCGGCTACCTCGATGATGACGGCTACCTGTTCCTCCGCGACCGCCGGCGCGACATGATCATTTCGGGCGGGGTCAACATCTACCCAGCCGAGGTCGAGGCGGCGCTGCTCGCGATGTCCGGGGTGCGCGACTGCGCGGTGTTCGGCGTGCCCGACGCAGAGTTCGGCGAGGCGGTGCGCGCGCATGTCGAGGTGGAGGCGCACGGCCCGGACGCGGCGGCGATGCGCGAGGCGCTCGCCTCCAGCCTCAGCCGCTTCAAGATTCCGCGCACGATCGAGATCGCCGCCGCGCTGCCGCGAGAGGACTCGGGCAAGATCTTCAAGCGCAAGCTGCGCGAACCCTATTGGGTCGCCGCCGGGAGGACGATCTGATGACGGTGGAACTCTACCATGGGGACGGCACGCGCTCGCTCAGGGTCCGGTGGGTGCTGGAGGAGTTGGGTATCGCCTATACGCTGCACCGGCTGCCGTTCCCGCCGCGCCTCAAGCAGCCCGAATATCTGTCGATCAACCCGCTCGGCTCGCTGCCCTTCCTCATCGACGGCGAGGTGCAGCTGTCGGAATCGATGGCGATGTGCGAGTATCTCGTCGCGCGGCATGGTCCCTCGCCGCTGACCGTCGGGCCCGACGACTTCGGCTTCGCCGCTTATCGCCAGTTCTGCTGGTTCGGGGAAGCGACCCTGATGCCGCCGGTCGGCACGCTGGTGCGCTACCTGATGATGACCGCCGCGGCCGATCGTCCGGCCGGTGTCGTCGAGGCGGCGCGCGACAGTTTCGCTCAACGCCTGAAGGCTGTCAGCCGAGGTCTCGAGGATCGCGAATACCTGGTAGCCGATCGCTTGACGCTTGCGGACGTGTCGGTCGGCTACGTTCTTGGTCTCGCCGCGCTGCTCGGCGAGTCAGATGACTTCCCGGCTGCGATCACCGCCTATCTGGCGCGCTTGCGTGGGCGTGACGCTTATCGCCGGGCGGCGGAACGCGAAGGCCAGCGATGATCGCCTACGACGAAGCGATGGCCAGCTTCGATCCGTCACGCGCCTGGGAGGTGCTCTCGGGAAATCCAGCAGCGGTCAACGCCTGCGTCGAGTGCTGCGATCGGCACGCCGACGGCGACGGGATAGCGCTGCGCTGGGTCGGCGGGCCGAACGAGGAGGAGAGCTGGACCTTCGCCATGCTTCGCGACGCCGCTGCGCGCTTCGCCGGTGTGCTCGTCGAGGCGGGCGTGCGACCGGGCGATCGGGTTGCCGGACTTCTGCCGCGCATCCCGGAGCTGCTGGTCACGATCCTAGGCACCTGGCGCGCGGGCGCGGTCTACCAGCCGCTATTCACCGCCTTCGGTCCGAAGGCAATCGCGCATCGCCTCGCTACCGCCGGCACGCGCCTGATCGTCACCGACGTCGCGAACCGCGCCAAGCTCGCCGATGTCGACGGCTGTCCTTCGACGCTCGTCGTGGGCGCGGCGGCGCATGGCCTGCCCGACCACGACTTCGCCGCCGCGCTCGACCGTTGCCTGGCGACCTTCGCGCCTGTCATGCGCACCGCCGACGACCCGTTCCTGATGATGTTCACGTCCGGGACGACGGGTCCGGCCAAGGCGGTGATGGTGCCGATCCGCGCGCTCGTCGCCTTCGTCGGCTATCTGCGCGATGCGGTCGACCTGCGCGCCTCCGACCGCTTTTGGAACCTCGCCGATCCCGGCTGGGCCTATGGGCTTTACTATGCCGTGGCCGGGCCGCTGGCGATGGGGTGCGCGACCACGTTCCACGCGGGGTCGTTCACCGCGGAGAGCACCTTTCGGGTCATCAAGCGCCTCGGCATCACCAACCTTGCCGGCTCGCCCACCGCGTTCCGTCTGTTGATGGCGGCAGGCCCGGGACCGGCGGAGGCCATCGACGGCCACCTGCGCGTGGTCAGCAGCGCTGGCGAGCCGCTCAATGGCGAGGTGATCCGCTGGTTTCGGACGCATCTCGGCGTCACGATCCACGACCATTATGGCCAGACCGAGCTCGGTATGGTGCTGTGCAATCACCATGCCCTCGACCACCCGGTGCACCAGGGCAGCGCCGGCTTCGCGGTGCCGGGACACCGGGTCGTGGTGGTCGACGATGTCCTTCGCGAGCTGCCGCCGGGGCACCCCGGAACGCTCGCGGTGGACCGCGCGCGATCACCGCTGTTCTGGTTCGCCGGCTATTACGAGCTGCCGACACCCGCACTGCGCGGCGACTATTATCTCAGCGGCGACACGGTCGAACGCGGGGTCGATGGCGCGATCAGCTTCGTCGGCCGCGACGACGACGTCATCACCTCCTCGGGCTACCGAATCGGCCCGTTCGAGGTCGAGAGCGCGTTGCTCGAGCACGCCGCGGTCGTGGAGAGCGCGGTGATCGGCAAGCCCGACCCGGTTCGTACGGAGATCGTGAAGGCTGTCGTCGTGCTTGCCGAGGGTGTTGTTCCCAATGCGGCGCTGGTCGAAGAACTTCAGCGGCATGTCCGCGAGCGGCTCTCCGCCCATGCCTATCCTCGCGAAATCGCCTTCGTCGCCGATCTGCCGAAGACGCCGAGCGGCAAGCTTCAGCGCTTCCTGCTCAGGAATGCCGAGGTCGGGACGGCACCTCGGCCGGGCTCCAGCCCCGCCCGATGATTAGCCGCAACGCCTCCGAACGAGTGCTTACAGGAGCCAGTAGATGACCGAAACCACGACCGGGCTAGAACTGCGCTCAGAGGTGACGCCGCAAGGAAAGTTGCGGCTTACGCTCGAGGAGGTGGCCGTGCCGACGCCCGGCCCGGACGAGGTCGTTGTCAGGATCGAGGCGGCGCCGATCAACCCCTCGGACCTGCGGCTGCTGATCGGCCCGGCCGACCTGTCCACTATGGTCGTTGGGGGTACCGACGAGCGGCCCGGCCTTACCTTCGCGGTGCCGGCGGACAGAATGCCGGCGCTTCGCGCCCGGCTCGGTCAGTCGATGCCCGTGGGGAACGAGGGAGCGGGGACAGTCGTCGCCACCGGGTCGGGCACGTCGCATCTTGCGGGGCGACGCGTCGGCTTTGGCGGAGGAGGCACCTACGCCCAATACCGAACGGTGTCGGCGGCGCATTGCCTGGTTTTGCCCGACGGTGCGAGCGCCGCGGACGGAGCGTCGACCTTCGTCAACCCTCTGACGTCGCTCGGGTTCGTCGAGACGATGCGGGCGGAGGGTCATCGAGCGATCGTTCATACGGCGGCCGCGTCGAACCTGGGGCAGATGCTCAACCGCATCTGCCTCGCAGATGACATTCCGTTGGTGAACATCGTCAGGAGCCCCCAACAAGTGGCGATCCTGCGCGATATGGGCGCCGCGCACGTCCTAGATAGCGGACAGCCCGATTTCCGCGAGCGCCTCGTCGACGCGATCGTTGCGACGGGCGCAACGCTTGCCTTCGACGCCATCGGTGGCGGCAGGGCCGGCGGCGAGATCCTCGCCGCGATGGAGCAGGCCGCTGGGCGAGCCGGGGGCGACTATGACCGCTATGGGTCGGGAACCTTCAAGCAGCTCTACATCTACGGGTCGCTGGATCTCGGCCCGACCATCCTGGAGCGCCAGTCGTTCGGCTTTTCCTGGAGCGCGTCCGGCTGGCTGCTTACCCCGTTCCTGGCAAAGACCGGAGGGGAGCGGCTCGCGGAGCTCCGCAAGCGCATCGCCGACGAGCTCACGACGACATTCGCCAGCCGCTACACAAGGACGATAAGCCTCAGCGAGGCACTGCAACCCGGAATTCTCGCTTCCTATGAGCGCAAGGCGACAGGCGAGAAGTACCTCATTGACCCCTCGCGATAGGGCCCGCCGCGGCTTTCTTGAGACGTCGAAGGACGAGGACTTCTTAGCTCCGTCCTCACGATCTGCGTCGACGGAACATTGGCGCCCCGACGCTGATCCAAGCGACGCCTGATTTAACGTTCCATGGCGGCAATTCGCCTGATCCCGGCACGGCGACGAGAGGCAAGACTTGTTATATGCAACTATGTGCATATATGACCCTCAGCGCACATATGGACGTGTGGCTCCGAATGTAGAGCCCGAGGGGGATCGCCTAGGCGCGAACCTCCACGAAGCGGCGTCACTCCTGGAAGGAACCGGTCACGATGGAAAAGCTACCACAGAGCATGGCCGCGGTCGATATCAAGGGTGGCCACGGCCCCGCCTCTGCCCTCGTTGCTTCGGAGTTGCCCGTACCGGTGGCCGGCGACGGGCAGGTCGTGATCCGCGTCTTCGCGGCAGGCATCAATCGGCCCGACGTCTTTCAACGCATGGGCTATTACCCGCCGCCGCCCGGCGCCCCGGCAACTCTGGGGCTTGAGGTGTCAGGCGAGATCGTCGCAGCAAGTGGTCGATGGAAGCTGGGCGACCGTGTCGTCGCCTTGCTCGGTGGCGGCGGATACGCCGAGTACGTCGTCGCTGATGCGAACCATGTGCTTCCCCATCCCGAAACACTGGACGCGATCTCGGCTGCCGCGCTTCCCGAGACGGTGTTTACCGTCTTTGCCAACGTGTTCGAGGATGGCAAGCTAAGGGCCGGCCAGACGTTGCTCGTCCACGGGGCGAACTCGGGCATCGGCACGACCGCCATTCAGATGGCCAAGGCTGCCGGGGCGACCGTCATCGCGACCGCGCGGGGACCGGACAAGGTGAAGGCCGCCCTCGACTTGGGCGCGGACGTGGCGATCGACGTGAAGGCGGACACGATCGGCGGCAAGGTCAAGTCGGTGCTCGGTCTGGGTGCAGACGCACCGGGCGGTACGACGTCGGGCAGCTTCGCGGAGATCGCAAATGCTCATGGCGGCGTTGACGTGATCCTCGACATGGTCGGCGGTGATTACTTCGCAGGCAACCTCCAGGCGCTAAAGCCGCATGGCCGCATCATCTACATCGCAGGGCTGTCCGGGATGGAGATTACCGTCCCGATCATGGCACTGATGGCCAAGCGGGCGGTCATCACCGGTTCGACGCTTCGCTCGCGCACCTCAGAGGAAAAGAGCGCCCTCGCCAAGCGGGTCGAGGAGGTCGTCTGGCCTTGGATTGCCGAGGGCAAGCTCCGGCCGCAGATCGACTCCACTTTTCCGCTGGCGGAAGCCGCCGCGGCGCACGAGCGCATGGAGTCAGGCTCGCACGGTGGCAAGATCGTGCTCACCGTTGCCGGCCCCGGCAAGTGACGCAGAATTTCCTGGCCACACCGCAAGTCGCCACGGGCATCCCGATAGGAAGGCAGTGCAAGACATGACCGACAATGCTTCGAACGCAGGGCCGAACGACACGCGCGAGTTTGACCTCGTGGTTTTCGGCGCCACGGGACTGACCGGCCGCCTCGTCGTGGAGCAGCTCGCCGCCAATGATGGTTCTCTTGGCCGAGCTAGTGGCAAGCGGCGCTGGGCCGTCTCCGGGCGCGACCGCGCAAAGGTGGCGGGCGTGCTCAAGGATCTCTCCCTCGATGAAGTCGAGATCATCGTGGCGGACCTTGAGGACACACCCTCTCTTGAGGCGCTCGCCGCCCGGACGACGGTCGTGCTAAGCCTGGCCGGCCCCTATACCAAGACAGCGGAAACGCTGATCGGCGCATGCGTCGCGGCAGGCACATCATACGTCGACCTCAGTGGCGAGATCCCGTTGTTGCGGCGGGTGGTCGACCGCTTCGACGATGCGGCGAAACGCGCTGGTGTTCAGGTCGTCCAGATGGCCGGGTGGGAAGCAATGCCCGCCGATCTCGCCACCCTAGTCGCGTGCCGGCGAGCCGCGCCGGAGCATACTGGAGACGACGGACCGGGCGCAGCCGACCCGATCACGGCTGTGACAGTCTCGATCAAGTTCACGCGTGTGCCCGAAGGCGGCGTGCCCTTCAAACAATCGGTGTCGGCAGGCACGATGGCAAGCGTCATAGCGATGCTGGATGATCCTGACGCGCGATTCGTCGGACGAACGGAGGCGCTGTTGCCAGAGGGATCGCGCGGGCCCAAAGCTCTGCGCCCGGCTCCCTTGCGTCTCGGCGCCAAGGAGGTCGACGGCAGGGTCCTCGGTCCGGTCGTGCCTGTCGCCTTCCTCAATCCTCCCATCGTCAATCGGACCGCGGCGCTGCTCGCCGAGGAACGCGGCGAAGCGTATCAGCCGGCGGATTATCGAGAGGGCGTCGATGCGGGATGGTCGGGCGGCACAGGCGGCCTTCGCCGCACGGCACGAGCGACCATGAAGGGAGTTGGCCAGCGGCTCGCCGTCGGCATGACTCGTCTGCCGCTGACCGTCCGGCGCGCGATCGCCAGCGGCATCCGCAAGATCCTGCCCGAGGCAGGCACAGGCCCATCCGGCTCCTACCTGCATGACTGGAACTGGACGGTGCAGGCACACGCCACCGGCCGGAACGGTGCGGTGGGAACAGCAACGATTGAGGGCAGCGGCCATCCGGGCTACACGGCCACGGCTGCCATCATCGTCGAGGTGGCGCTGCGGATGGCTGCCAGACGGTCGGGGACGAGTCGGGCGGGCTGCATCACGCCTGCCCTGGCGATCGGTGCGAGCGACGAAGAACTGAAGGTCAGCTCTCTCCGCCTACGCTAGCTGCCAGCAAACCGGTCGCGATGGTCCTGATGCGGCGCGAGTGAGCCGAGGGTTAGAACCTGCCCGCAGGTGTAAATAGGCGTCCAACCGGGACCCCTTATCGGCGTGTAAAAGGGACCTCCTCTTCGAGCAGCGGCACGATGATGGCGGGCGCACCTTTCGCGCTGGTTGCGGCGTAGGGCGGGCGTAGCCCGACCGGAGGCGTAACCAGCGCGAAGCGTCCTTCCACCGGGTGCCGCGGGCGTCAGCTACGGTGCTTGAGGCGCCAGCTGTCGTTGCCGGTCTCGACGATGTCGCAGTGGTGCGTGAGCCGGTCGAGCATGGCGGTCGTCATTTGAGGATCACCGAACACGCTCGGCCACTCGCCGAACGCTAGGTTGGTGGTGATGATCACCGAGGTGCGCTCGTAGAGCTTGCTGACGAGGTGGAACAGCAGCTGCCCGCCGGACCGCGCGAACGGCAGATAGCCAAGCTCGTCCAGCACAACGACGTCGAGCCGCGAGAGCTGAGCAGCCAGCGTCCCGGCCTTGCCGATCCGGGCCTCTTCCTCGAGCCGGGTCACAAGTGAGCTTCGTAAGCTTGCTGCTCCTCACACGACAGGCGTGTTTCGATAGGCCGCAGAAAATTTCCGTGTAGGAAGCGGAATACCGACTTTGCTTTCGAAGCCACGCTTGAGGCCACGAAACGACTAGGAAGTAGCGTAAGATGGCTGTGCTGAGTTCCGAGGCTCACGACGACCTCGACCTTACCGGATGCGACCGTGAGCCGATCCATGTGCCGGGTTCGATACAGCCTCACGGCATTCTGCTGGTGGCTGACGCGGAAACGCTTCGCGTGGTGGCAGGCGCCGGTGAGCTGGAACGTGATCTGGCTTTGGACTGGCTCGGCCGCGATCTGTCCGATCTGCTGGGGCAGGATATTTGCGTTCTGATCGGGAACACGCCTGCGGGGCCCGGCGGAACGCTCCTCGCCGAGCCGCTGAAGGTTGAGAACCGATCCTACGACGTAGCGCTCCACCGTACCGGCAAGTTGCTGATCGCGGAACTCGAACACTCTGCCGAAGCGCCGAGAACGGCCGGCGCATTGCTGGCGTGGCTTGACGCTATCGCGAGCAACTTCGAACGGTCGGGCGATCTTCTCGCACTTTGTGCGCGCGCTGCGGCGGCATTCCGCTCGCTGACCGGGTATGATCGCGTGATGGTCTACCGCTTTGTCGACGACGAGGCCGGTCGTGTAATCGCCGAGGATCGCGATCCTGCGCTCGGCACCTTCATGCACCATCATTTCCCTGCAACCGATATACCCAAGCAGGCGCGCGCGCTCTACGTTCGCAACCGTGCGCGGGTGATCCCGGATATCCATTACACGCCCGCTCCGCTTCGCCCGGCCGGCTTCGAGCAGTTGGACCTGAGCGATGCAGCGTTGCGAAGCGTGTCGCCGATCCACCTCCAATATCTCCGCAACATGGGTGTGGAAGCCTCGGCGTCGATCTCGATCGTCAAGGACGGCATGTTGTGGGGGCTCATCGCCTGCCACCATCATGCGCCAAAACAAATACCTCGCGACGTCCGTGCAGCGGCGACCGCGCTTGCCGGCGGGCTGGCCAGGCAGATCCGCGCGAAGGAAGAGGCGGAGACCTACCGCGAGCGCCTACGTTTGCGAGCGGCGGAGGATGCGGTCATTCCGCGGACTGCGCGCGACCAGCCGCTTCATCAGGCAGTGCGGGCAGTCAGCGCCGACCTGCAGGCGATGTTTGGCGGCGACGGACTGGCGCTCGTGCAAGACGGGGAGGTCAGCCTCTACGGCACCTGTCCGCCTGCGGATCTTGTGGCAGAGCTTGCTGCATGGTCACGAGCGCACAGGCCCGGCCGACCGTTCGCATCCCATCACTTGTCATCGGTATACCCGGCTGCGAAAAGCTGCGCTGCGGAAGCCAGTGGGCTGCTATCCATCCCGCTTGCCGACGAAGGGGCGACGTTGCTCTGGTTTCGGGCCGAGCAGGTCGAGGAGGTTGAGTGGGCGGGAAACCCCCACAAGGCGGTCGGCCACGATCCGGGTGCCGTGCTGACGCCGCGCACCTCGTTCGAGTCCTGGACGCAGACTGTTCGCGGCCGCTCGCAACGCTGGTCACTCGAGGAGGTGGAAGCTGCCCGACGCATCCGTCGGGTGTTTCATGAAGCTCATCGCAATCGCCAGATCGTGCTGCTCAACAACGAACTGCAACGAACCCTCGCCGACCGTGATGCCCTGATCGCGCAAAAAGACATCTTGATGAAGGAGGTGGACCATCGCGTTCAGAACAGCCTCCAGCTCGTCGCGGCGTTCCTCTCCATTCAGGCTCGCGAAGCCGGGCCTGGCGCTGTGTCCGACCATCTTGCGGAAGCGCAATCGCGCCTGGCTGCGGTCGCCTTGGTTCATAAGCGCCTCTACCAGGGCGAGGAGATCGCCACGATCGATCTGTCCCGCTACCTCGAAGAGCTGCTGGGTGACATGAAGAAGACGCTGGGTGCCGACTGGTCACGACGGATGCGGGTCGATCTGGCTCCGGTGCTGGTTCCCACCGATCGCGCCGTCAACATCGGCCTGATCGGAACAGAGCTTGTCATCAATGCGACAAAATACGCTTATGGCGGCGAGGCGGGGCCGTTGGACATCACGCTGGAACAGCATCGCGACCAACTCCGCTTCGTGGTCGCCGATCAGGGGCGCGGCAAATCGGGAGACGGACAGGGTTTCGGCAGCCGCATGCTCAACGCCATGGTGACGAGCCTTTCGGGGAGCATTCAATATGACGACAATCATCCAGGCTTATGCGCCGCGCTTGTCGCCCCGATCGAGGAGCCGATCCGCTAGGGCGGCGAAACCGCTGCTGCTCGTTGGTACAGATCGAAGCAGGCCTCCGCGCCGATGACGGCGTGTTTCAGCCATGCATCGCCGCCGGCCGTTGCCTGGGCGTCGAAGGTGCTGCGGAATGCTCGCCATTCTCCTGGTGTGTGGACAGCCCGCAGGTAATTGGCTGGGAAACTTGCCGGGACCCGGTCGGCGAGCACTCTGCCGCCAAGGCGCGAACCTTCGAGAACGTAGAGGACGCCCCAAGGATATGCGGGATGGGAGTCGGCCACGATCGTGAGAGGGTCCGGCATCTCCACACCGAGTGCCCTCAGGTCATTGGCCAGCAAATCAGCTCTCGGCCGCCATACAGGAAGTTCGCGCGCCGGCGCCAGGACACCCTCGGCGGCGATAAGCGCATGAGCGTGAGCCAGCAGGAAGCGTTCATACGAAGCTTTCACGTCGAGGCAGTAGGCGCTGAAAGCCGCATCGACCTTGTCATGCGCTTTCGACGTGCGCGCTCTCAACTGGGTCACGGCAGACATGGAACGTCATTGGCGCGTCGAGTGCATCGCGTCGACTGTCGAGTGCAAGCGGGCGATCGTCCAACAAGCCTTGGGCTATACGGCCGTCTTCAACGGCTCGGGCTTCTTGCCCTCCGGCAACTTTTGCTGGAGGTGATTGATAACCAGATCGTGATCGAACGGCTTGGTAATGAACGACGCCTTGTTCGGCATGTCGCCCGGGTTCGGCGTCATACGGCCGCTAGCGATGACGATCTCGATGTGCGGCCAGCGCTCCGCAACGTGGCGCGCGAGGCCGAACCCGTCGAGGGTGCCGGGCATTTCCACGTCGGAGAACAGGAGCACGATACTCTCGGCGTGCTGCTCCAGCAGCTTGGCAGCGTCATCGCCGTTGGCGGCCTCGTAGAAGCGAAAGCCCGCGTCCTCCAGGATCTCGCAAGCGTGCATGAGGATCAGCACGTCGTCATCTACGACCATGGCATAAGGAACGGTGGAGGTTGTCCTCCGCGCTCAACCCGCGCCGGGCCAACTAGTTGCTGTGCCCCGGCTCGGCTTGCAGTAGTCACCCCGACAGAGCAGCGCCGTTTACTTCGAACGTCCGACGAGTTGGTCGGGAAGCTGGCGACGGAGCTCCTCGGCGTCGCGGGTGAGGGCACCAGCCAGCATCAGGTGTTCACGACCCACGATCGCGCGATCCGACAAGCCGCACCACGATGTTTCCGTCATGGCCAGCGACCCTCAATCTCAACGTCTAGCGGAAGCTCGGCTCTGCCACCAAAGGCTCGGGCCTCCGGACGACTGAAAGGCAACCATTTTGCCCCGCTCACCTGACCCGTTGGCTGGCAGCGGCGATCCCAGCCTATCCGGAACATGTATAAGCGGCGAATTTTGGGAAGCTGTAGGAGAGGTATAAATTTCGCCTTCTGGGTCCGCTCAGACCTCAGTGCGTTCAGCCAGTTCCAAAGCGTCCTCCACGTCAACGCCCAGATATCGCACCGTGCTGTCGATTTTGGCATGACCGAGTAGGATCTGAACGGCGCGGAGGTTGCCAGTCGCCTTATAGATGATCGATGCTTTCGTGCGCCGAAGCGAGTGCGTCCCGTAATCCTGAGCCGGGAGGCCGATGCCGATCACCCACTCGTGTACGAGGCGGGCATATTGCCGCGTGCTCATGTGGGCCATGTAGTCGTTTCGGCTCGGGAAGACGAAGTCGTTCAGCGTCCCGCGGCGTCGCTCCAACCATGCCCGCATCGTCTTTCGTGCCGTATCCATCAGCTCGAACTGAACCGGTCGTTTGGTCTTCTGCTGAACCACGACGGCGCGGTCACGGACGCGCCCGCCGGAAACTACATCGCCGATCCGCACCTTGACCACATCACAGCCGCGCAGCTTGCTGTCGATGGCGAAGTCGAACAGCGCTCGGTCGCGCAGTCGTCTATGCTGGTCGAGCCAGAAGCGAATGGCCCAGACCTGTTGCTGTTTCAGCGCCCGCTTCGCACCGATAAGCCGGCCTTCGTTCCAGGGTCGAAGTTCGTGAAAGGCGGGGTCCATCGACGAATGACCCATCGATCGTCTCCATCGGGCCGGCTCGGCCACTCGAGCGTACGCAGGCGCGGTAAACCGGCGGTTCGCAAATGTGGTTGGTCGGTGGTCGGTGATGCTGAACGAGCGGCCGATTTCGGGTTGCGTCTGGTGGTCTCTGAGCGGCCGGAAGTGGGTCTTCGTTAGTCGTAAGCAGGGTGGCTTCACCGCCGCAGTGGGGATGTATTTCGCCGTGCAAACCGCGCCATG
>NZ_CAHJWW010000020.1 GCF_903643035.1 Sphingomonas bacterium
CGCTGGTAGGTGCAGGTCTTGAGGAACTTGCCGACCCACAGCCCGCCGGTATAGCGCGCCGCCTTGCGCGTCGGCAGCGTGTGGTTGGTGCCGATCGTCTTGTCGCCATAGGCGACGTTGGTGCGCGCGCCCAGGAACAGTGCGCCGTAATTCGTCATGTTGTTGAGGAAGTAATCCGGGTCGCGCGTCATCACCTGGACGTGCTCGGAGGCGATATCGTCGGCGATGCGCACCATCTCGGCGTCGTCCTCGGCGACGATCACCTCGCCGAACGCTTCCCAGGCACGGTGCGCATAGTCGGCGGTCGGCAGGATCTTCAGGATGCGGTCGATCTCGGCCATCGTCTCGCGCGCCAGCTTCTCCGACGTGGTCAGGAAGATCGCCGGGCTGTCCGGACCATGCTCCGCCTGACCGAGCAGATCGGTCGCGCACAGCTCGCCGTCGGCGCCGATCTCGTCCGCGATCACCAGCGTCTCGGTCGGTCCCGCGAACAGGTCGATGCCGACACGCCCGAACAGCTGGCGCTTGGCCTCCGCGACGAACGCGTTGCCGGGGCCGACCAGTATGTCGACCGGCGCGATCGACTGGGTGCCGACGCCCATCGCCGCCACCGCCTGGATGCCGCCGAGGCAATATATCTCGTCCGCGCCGGCCATCGCCTGCGCCGCGACGATAGCGGGCGCGGGCTTGCCGCCGAACGGCGGCGCGCAGGTGACGACGCGCGGCACGCCTGCCACCTTGGCCGTGATGACGCTCATGTGCGCCGAAGCCAGCAGCGGATACTTGCCGCCGGGGACGTAGCAACCCGCCGCGTTGAGCGGAATGTTCCTGTGGCCGAGCACGACGCCCGGCAGCGTCTCGACCTCGACATCCTTCATGCTGTCGCGCTGGATCTGGGCGAAGTTGCGCACCTGGGTCTGCGCGAACTCGATATCCTTCAGGTCCTGGCCGGACAGCTGGTCGATGCAGCCCTGGATCTCGTCGGGGGTCAGCCGGTAGCTGTCGCGGTCCCACTTGTCGAAGCGGATGGACAGTTCGCGCACGGCCGCATCGCCGCGCGTCTCTATATCGGCGAGGATGCCTTCCACCGTGTCGCGGACCTGGCGGTCGTTCGTCGCGCGCACTTCCGCGGTCGTGCCGCGCTTCAGATACCGGGCCATCGCTAGTCTCCCATCAACCGGAATGCGCTTCGCAGACGCGCGCCCGTTTCGAACGCATCGACGGCCTCTAGGTCGACCGGAGCGGAGCGGGGAGATAATCAAGTCGAACCTATGATGCCGGTCCCATATCACTGATCGGATCGCGCCGTCGGCGCGAACGGGGCGCGGGAACTGCCTATCGGGAACCGGCCATGGCGGCCGGATGCGTTTCCCGCGAGCCGATGGCACCTGCCGTCATCGCCGCGGTGACGTGGCTTGCGCTCGCGAGCACGGCCAGTAAGATGCAGGCGAGCCACGGGCGGCGGCGTCGCGGCGCGATGGTCGGCCGAAGCGGACGGCACAAGCCCTGGCGTATACGACACGGGTGATGGGAGACGACATGGGTGGGGCATCCGTTTTCGAATTGAACGAGTTCGTCGACGGGCAGCGGCTCCGCCTGGTCTCGATCGTCTTCATCGTCCTTTCCGCGCTGGCGATGGCCAGCGATGGCTATGACCTGGCCTCGCTCGGCTACATCGCGCCCGAACTGCTTAAACAGTGGCATCTCAAGCCGACCGCGCTCGTCCCGGCCTTTTCCGCCGGCATCGTCGGCATGATGATCGGCGGTCCGCTCCTGGGCCTGCTGGGCGACCGGTACGGCCGCAAGCCGATGATCGTCGCGGGCCTGACCATGATCGCGGTCCTCGACCTCATCATTACGCGCGTGCGCCATACCGGCGACCTCGTCGTCCTGCGGTTCTTCGTCGGGCTGATGGTGGGCGGCGTGTTCCCCAACGTCGCCGCGCTGATCGCGGAGCTGACGCCTAGGCGCATCCGCGGCAAGACGCTCGTCATCGTCAGCCTTGGCGTGCCGCTGGGCATCGCCACGCCGGGGCTGGTCGCCAGCCGGCTCGTGCCGATCCATGGCTGGCAGGCCATATTGGTGGTCGGAAGCCTGATACAGCTGCTGGTCGCGGTCGCGGTCGCGCTGGTGATGCCGGAGAGCATCAAGTATCTGGTCGAGCGCGGCGGGCGCGACAGGGATGCGATGCGCCTAGCGCGCCGGCTGCGGCCCGAACTGGCGATCGCGGAGGGCAGCCGCTTCGCCGCGCCGTCCGCAAGGCCGGCGGCGAAAGGATCGATGCGTCCGCTGTTCGCCGGCGCACTGGTTCTCGTGACGCCGATGCTGTGGATCTGCCAGGCATCCAACCAGATGGCAAACTTCTTCTCGCTGACCTGGCTGCCGACCCTGCTCCAGGCGGGCGGCGCCAGTACGTCGTCGGCCGGCGCCACCGCGTCGCTGTTCTCGCTTGGCGGGTTGGGCGCGGGAGTCGTGCTGGTGATCGCCATCGATCGGCTTGGCGTGGTGCCGCTGGTCGGCATGTTCCTCGTCGGGGCGCCGCTGGTGGCCGGCATGGCGATCACCTCGCTGTCGCCGACGGCGCACGCGCTCGTGATCGCCGGGGCCGGTTTCTGCGTCACGGGTATCCAGATCGGGCTGACCGCGCTGCTCGGCCTTCTCTATCCGACGGCCATCCGGTCGGTGGGTACCGGCGGAACCCAGGCAGCGGGCCGGCTCGGCGCGCTGGCGGCGCCGCTGGTCGGCGGCCTGCTGCTCGGGCTCCAGGTCTCGATGAGCAAGCTGCCGTTCGCGCCCGCCGCGCTGCTGGTGGTCGGTGGCGTCGCGTGCATCATGCTGACGGTCGCCTGTCGACGGCAGTTCGGCAGTTTCCGGGTCGGTGAGTTCTCGATCGCCCAGGATGCGGTCAAGGTGCCGCTCGATCCCGTCGCGGGCACCGCCTGAACGTTCCACGACGGCCCGCGTCAGGCTTCGGGCGTCGCCGCCGGGCGCGTCCGGCCTAGGTAATCGCTTCCACCAAGCGACCGTATTCGGCTGCGTTGGGTGCGTAGGGACTGGTCCGGTTGAAGTGGCTGCGGACCATCGCCTCCACGGACGCGTCGGGCGCGGTCAGGCGATAACCGGCCTCGGTCAACGTCGCGGGCAGGCCGAGCGACGCGACCAGCGCGGCGAGCGCATCGGCCAGGCCCGCACCGGGGCCTGCATCGGAGTCGGCACTGCTGCCGAACCCGATCGCAGCGGCGAGCTTCGCCGCCTTCCCCGGTACGTGACGCGCCACCATCCGCGTGGTGTGCGGCAGCGCCACGCCGATCAGGATGCCGTGATGGACGTCCTGATCGCCGCAGACAAAGGCGATGGCGTGCGCCGGACCCAGCCCCTTGTGGATCGCGGCGCCTCCCGCGAACGCCGCCGCCATCAGCGACGCGCGAGCCCTCTCCCCCTCCGGCGCGAGCGCGGCCCGGACGTCCGCCACGACGCGCGCCGCTCCGTCCAGCGCCAGCGCGTCGACGACCGGGTTAACGGGCTCCGCGAAGAACCCCTCGATGCAATGCGACAGCGCATCGATCGCGGTCGCGGCGATCAGCCGGCGTGGCAGGGTCCGCGTCAGGTCCGGGTCGCATACCGCCACGCGCGGCACCAGCAGCGGATGGCGCGTGCCGAAGCCTGGGCCGCCGGCGACGAGGTGCAGCGCCGCGACCGGCGAACTCTCGCTGCCCGTCCCGACCGTGGTCGGTATCGCAACGAGCGGCGCGACCGCGCGGATCAGCTCGGGATGGCCGATCAGCGCCGCGGCGTCGGGCAGGTCGCCCGCCGCCAGTGCCGCGACGATCTTGCCGGTGTCGAGCACCGAGCCGCCGCCCATCGCCACCACGCCGTCGCACCCGCCCGCGCGATAGGCGGCAAGCGCGGCGTCGGCCCCGGCGGCGGTCGGGTTCTCGGGCACGTCGAGGAAGGTCGCGGCGTCCGGCAGGACCGCCTGCGCCATGGCGACCAGCCCCGCCCGCTCCAGCCCGCGATCGGTCAGCAGCAGCGGCCGCGTCACGCCCAGCAGCGCCAGCTCCGCCGGCAGTCCGGCCAGCGACCCGGCCCCGAACACCAGTCTTGGCAGCGACAAGGCGGAACCCATCTTCATTTCCCCAACGCACCGCCGCCTTGTGAGCGGCCGGGCCGGCAGTTAGTAAGCTGGTCCGATGGTGTCCAGCGCGCGGTCGAAGCGTCGGCCGGGCGATCGGAGAGCGTGATGAACGAGATGACCCCCATCCAGTCGGCGGCCCAGTCGGCCGCGCGCCGGACGACCCACTTCATCGACGGCCGGTGGTCGGAAGGCGGTCCCACCTTCCCGGACTACAACCCATATAATGGCGAACTGGTCGCGCAGATCGCGGCGGGCGGGCGCGCGGAGGCCGAGGCGGCGGTCGCCGCCGCCGCCGCGGCCTTTCCCGCCTGGTCCGCGATGCCGCCCGCCGAGCGGCAGCGCCTGTTCCTGAAGGCCGCCGACATCACGGAACGGCGGCTGGACGACATCGTCGCGACGATGGCGGCGGAGAACGGGTCGAGCAAGGTGTTCGCCGCCTTCCAGATCCGGCTGTCGGCGGCGATGCTGCGCCAGGCGGCGAGCTATGGCTACATGCCCTATGGCGACGTGCTGCGGTCGGACGCGCCGGGCCGGGTCGCGCTGGTGACGCGCAAGCCGCTGGGCGTCGTCGCCGGCTTCACGCCGTGGAACGGGGCCTTCTATCTCGCCTGGCGCGCGTTCCTGCTGCCGATGGCGTTCGGCAACACGACCGTCATCAAGCCGTCGGAGGAGGCGCCGATGAGCGCCGGGCTGATCCACGCCGAGATACTGGAGGAGGCGGGCTTCCCCGCCGGCAGCTTCAACGTCGTCACCCACGCGCCGGGCGCGGCGGCGGAGATCGCCGACGTGTTCTTCGAGAGCCGGGCGGTGCGGTGCATCAACTTCACCGGATCGGACAAGACCGCGCGGATGCTGGGCGAGCGCGCCGGCCGCGCGCTGAAGCGGATGGTGCTGGAGCTGGGCGGCTTCAACCCGATGATCGTGCTGGCGGACGCCGACGTCGACCATGCGGTGCGCGCGGCGACGTTCGGCGCGTTCCTACACCAGGGACAGGTGTGCATGAACACGCGCAAGATCTATGTCGACCGCGCGATCCACGACGAGTTCGTGGAGCAGCTCGGCGCGCGTGTCGGCGCGCTGAAACAGGGCGACCCGGCCGATCCCAGCGTCATCATCGGCCCGCTCATCAACCAGCGCGCGCTCGACCAGACCGCCGCCCGGATCAGGGACGCGCTGGATCGCGGCGCGACGCTCGTCACCGGCGGCACGTCGCAAGGGCTGGTTCACGCGCCAACGGTGCTCGCCCATGTGCCCCCCGACGCGATCTGCACCACCGGCTGCGACGAGACGTTCGGGCCGCTGCTGGTGGTGGAGGCGTTCGACGACGCCGAGCAGGCGCTCGCCGACGCGCAAGCCACGCCCTATGGGCTCAGCGCGTCGATCATGACGCGTGACCAGGCACGGGCGTTCGCGATGGCGCAGCGGCTCGATGCCGGCATCGTCCACATCAACGCTCCGACCATGGCGAGCGAGGCGGCGCTGCCGGTCGGCGGCACGAAGGACTCAGGCTGGGGTCGCTCGGGCCATTACGCGGTCGAGGACTTCACCGAAATCCGGCTGACGACGATGACCGACGGTCCCTCGCGCTATCCGTTCTGAGGAGCGGGTGGCGCATTCGCCCGACACGGACCCGGCCAGCACGGACCCGCCCATCATGGACCCGCCCGGCACGGACCCGCTTTGCTCCGGTGCCGGATGCGCTATGGTCGCTCCATGACCGGGAGGACGCGACGACCGCGGCGGCAGGCGTGAGCCCGCCGGACGATAATCTGCAGGACCGCCTGCGCGCGCAGGTCGACGTGGTGCGCACGGGCGAGGGGCTCGGCCGGTCGCAGGGGCTGGACCGGCTGCTCCAGTTCCTGCTGGACTGCTCGGTCGAGGGGCGGACGCCCAAGGAGCTGGAGATCGCCGACCAGGTGTTCGGCCGGAGCGGCGTGAACGCGGATCAGGACTCCTCCGTGCGCGTCCATATCCACCGCCTGCGCCGCAAGCTCGACGAGTTCTATGCCGGGCCTGGCGCCGGCGAGGCGGAGCGGCTGGCGATGCCCAAGGGCGGGTACCGGCTGCTGCTGGAGCCGCTGGCGGCGCATGCCGCCGCCGACGGGCCGGCGCCGGTCGACGACGCCTCGCCCGATCCCGCGCCGACGTCGGGTGGACGCGCCTATGCGCTGGCGGCGATCGGAGCCGTCGCGCTGCTCGTTCTGGTCGCTTGCGGCACATGGTGGCTGGCCCGGCGTCCGGATGCCGGGCTCCGGACCGTTCGGGCGAGCGCGGCCTGGGCGCCCGCGATCGCCAACGGCAGCCGGATATCGCTGGTCGTCGGCGATTACTACATCTTCGGCGAGCGCGACGCCGACGGCGACGTGACCCAGCTCGTCCGCCGGTTCGACATCAACTCCGCGCAGAACCTGGACGGGCTGATCGCGACCCATCCCGAACGATCCGGCGTCGATGTCGATCTCGGCCTGAACTATCTGCCGGTGGGGGTCGGCAACGCGTTGCGGGTCGTGACCCCGGTGGTGCGCAGCGACGGCTACGAGCCGATCGGCAACCTTGTCGTCCCGGTCTCCCAGCTTTCCCCCGAGCAGCTGAAGCTCGTGAACATGGTCTATCTTGGCTATCTCAGCGGCCTGGGCACGCTGCGCGACCCGGTCTTCAGTGGATCGCGCTTCGCCATCGGCGGATCCTACGACGAGATCGTCGATCGGCGGACCAGTCGCAGCTACATGGCTGGAACGCATCTGGACCGCAACGACCAGAACCCGAGCCGGGAATATGCGCTGATCTCCTGCTTCCCCGGCGTCACCGGCAACTGGATCACGGTCATCGCGGGCACGCGCGACGCCGCGCTGATGCAGGCGGCGGACTATGCCACCCGGCCGGACGGACTTGCCGCCGCCACCCGGTCGCTCGTGCCGGGTACGGCGTTCGACGCGCTGGTGTCGGTGGAGAGCCTGCGCAACGTCGGATTGAGCGCGAGGCTGATCGTGCTGTCGCCGCGCCGGGAGGTCGACTGGTCCGGCAAGCCGACGCAGCGTTTTCCCGACGAGTTCCATGAAAGCCCCGTCCCGGTCGGAACCGGGCGGTCGCCGTCACGCGGCAACGGCACGCAAGGCTGACGCGAACCGGGCGCCCGTCATGCAGGCCCCTCGTCCAGTGAACACCGCCCTTGGACAGGATCGACGACAGGCGTGGCGAGACCGGACCCTGTCCTGCGCCGCAGCGGACGAGATGGCCGCGACGGCGCCCGGCACATCGCCCGCCGGTCCGTGCCGCTCGTCACCGTCATGCGAAGCTGCGGCCGATGAACCAATAGGTCCCCACCGCGACCAGCCCGGCCGCGCACACGTCGGCCACGATCGGGCGCGGCAGCGTCAGCCGCGCGCGCGCGAGCAGGACGACGATGCCGGTCAGCAGCAGGACGATCGTCAGCTGGCCGATCTCCACCCCCACGTTGAAGCCGACCAGTATCTCGGCGAGCTTCTGCGGCGGCAGCCTGCTTTCCAGCAGGTCGGCGGCGAAGCCGAAGCCGTGGATCAGCCCGAAGACGAGCGTCACCACCAGCCGTACCCGACCGGCATCGCGCAGGTGGCCCGAAACCATGATGTAGTTGGCCGAGAAGATCGCCGATCCGATCAGCAGCAGCGGCGGCAACAGGCCGATGCCCAGCATCCGCAGCGCCGCCATCGCCATCAGGCAGCCGCCGGCCCAGAGCGCGACCGTGACCGGCCGACCCGAGGCGACCGATACGTTCTCCGCCCCGATCAGCGCGATCGTCAGCGCGACCAGCGCGTCGATGAACTCGGCGTGCGGGCGGATGATGCCCGTCACCGCCAG
Organism: Sphingomonas bacterium; assembly: GCF_903643035.1. Classification (GTDB taxonomy): domain Bacteria; phylum Pseudomonadota; class Alphaproteobacteria; order Sphingomonadales; family Sphingomonadaceae; genus Sphingomonas. Next base: position 7,973 of record NZ_CAHJWW010000020.1, read on the forward strand.
CGCGAGCGTCAGGCTGTGGCCGATGGTGAACCCGGTGACGACGAAGACGAGGTCGCGCAGCCGCCGCGAGATCAGCACCAGCCCGAGCAGGAACGACTGGTGGTCGACGCCGGTGAAGATGTGCATGATCCCCATCTCGACGAAGCGCAGGATGCCGGCACTCTCCAGCCCGTTGCCGCCGGCATTGCCCACGTCCAGTCCCTGGTCGTCGGCGGAGATGATCTGCTCCGCGAAATCGCCGTCCGGGCGCTGCACCTGCGCGAAATTGACGTGCGTCGAGACCAGCTCGAAGAAGGCACGGTCGATCAGGCGCAGCGAGTCGGCGGAGGGGCAGGCGTACTGGAACTCGGCGCGGCGGAAGCCGGGCGCCGCCGCCAGCAGGCGCGGGGGCGCCGCCAGCCTGCACGCCGTCCCCGCCGCCGTGACCCCGAGCCTGGGCGCAAGATACGCGATCAGCGCCGCGTCACCCGGCCGGCCGCCGTCCGGCATAATCCGCCTGGCCTCGAGGTCGGCGACGCTGAAGTTGAGGTGCACCACCGGGCCGTCGATCGTCCAGGCGCTGTGCGACTCGCTGCGGGTATGGGCGGCGGCCGGCGTGGCCCAGGCGAGCGCGCCGACCAGCAGGAGCAATAGCGTGGCAAGGCGGCTCATGCGCGCCTCATCGATAGTCGTCGGCGATCTGGATGTCGGCACGCTTGCGCAGGAAACGGTCGTTGGCGGCGGTGAGCGTCTTGCTCTGCGCGTCTATGTAGCTTGCGAGCACCTTGTCGCGCGCCGCCGCGAACGGGGCGGCGACGGGTACGACGTTCTCCTGCATCACCATCAGGTGAACGCCGTCAGGCAGGCGGACGGGCGGCGAAACCTCGCCGGGCCTGAGGGTGCGGGCGACCGCGAACAGTCGATCGCCCAAGTGCAGCCGGGCGGCGAAGTAGAACTCCTCGCCTTCCCCCATCAGCCGGGAGCGCGGCGCGATCCGATCGGCGGCGAGCGGATCGCGCCCGGCCCCGCGCAGCGCGGCGACCGCGGCGTCGATCTCCCGCGGCGTGGCATCGGCGTGAAGGACGTGATCGGCGAGCCGCATGACGCCCTCGCTCTCGAACGCGGCACGGTTCGCGTCGTAATAGCCGCTCAGCTCGGCCTCGGTCGGCTGCGCCATCACCGCATCGGCCGCGGTCTGCGCCTCGACCGCGCCGACCAGCGCCTGGCGCACCTCGATCGTGTCGGACTGCATCCCCAGCTCCACCCCGCGCTGGACCTTCAGTTCCTCCGTTATCATGTCGTCCAGCGTCTTGCGCTTCTGCGCCGGCGTCGCCTCGCGCAGCGACACGTCGTACAGGGCGCGCAACTGGCCAAGGTAGTCGCTCATCAGGATCGGCACCTGGTTGACCAGCGCCACGTCCTCGGCCGGCACGGCGAAGGTGCGCGTGCCCTTGGCGGTGAACAGCCCCAGCCCGGCGACCGCGAGGCCGATCAGCGCGCCGATCACGCACAGGATCAGCGACCGGCGCGCGCTGGGCCGCGCCAGCGACCATCGCTCCGGCGCGGGCGCGGTGTCCGGAACCGGCGCGTCGAGCGTCGTCACGCCGTCGACCATCAGCCGTCGTGCCTGCCGTGCCGCGCGAGGTCGGCGACATAGACCGCGATCGCGCGCGCCTCGGCCGGGGACAGGGCGTGGGCATAGGCGGGGCTGACCCCCGCGCGTCCCTCGCGGAACGTGCGCGCGAGCGTCGCCGGGGAGCCGCCGTACAGCCAGACGTCGTCGAGCAGGTTTGGCGCCCCGATCGCCTCGTCGCCGGCCGCGTCGTTGCCGTGGCAGTCGTAGCAGCCGCCGCTGCCCGCATAGACCTTCGCGCCCCGCGCCGCCGCGGCGGCGTCGGTGGCGGTACCGTGCCTGAACTGCAGGAACTGGATCATGTCGCCGATCTGCGCCGGCGTCATCGGCGGGATCGGCTCGGCCGCATAGGGTTTGGCGTGCGAATAGGCGGGCATCGCCGCCAGCTGCCACCCGCGCGGATCGCCCGAGCGGATCCCGTGGAGCACGATCTGCTCGATCTCCGCCACCTTGCCGGTGCCGTACAGGTAATCGCCGTCGGTAAGATCGGGCATGCCGCGCGCCTGATCGGGGCCGCCGGTACCGTGGCATGATGCGCAATGCTGGACGAAGCCCTGATGGCCGAGAGCCAGCGCGGTGCGCGCCAGAGCGGGCGTGGCCAAGATCGTCTCGGGATCGGCGCGCATCAACGCGTCGCGCGCGTCCCTCGCGTGCGCGGTCCTGACGACCGCCACGAGTGCGACGAGCACGACCGGCGCCGCCACGACACTCCATCCCGGGCGCCACCAGGTCATCAACGTCCCTATCCTCGCGGCAGGCCCGAGCCGAGCCCGCGCTTCACGACGCCGTCGCCGCGACCACGCGATGCGGCCGAGGTCCCGGTGGAATCAACCGTTCTACGGTAGCCGTACCGTTACAGATCGGATGTAACGCCTATCGGCCATCCCGGCACCCCAGGTGTGACGACCATCGGCGGCACGGCCAGCCGCGAAACCGACAGGACGTTCACCGGGTCGGTGATCGCCGCCCGCGCGAGAGCGGGGGCTGGCGACGGCGACCTGCCGGGATGCGGTCAGAGAACGCGCGCCAGGCGAAAGCCCTGGCCGACGGTCGCGCGGCCGGCCGGCACCCCGGCGCGGTCCGCGGCGGCAAGGCTGGTATCGGCCCAGGAACCGCCACGCATGACGTGCCGGCGACAATCGCCATCGGTCCGGGCCGTACCGTCGGCCGGCACGCGCGCGATGCTGGCGTTCCAGCAATCCGCCGTCCAGGAGGCCACGTTGCCCGCCGTGTCGAACAGCCCGAAGGCATTGGGCTTGTAGGTGCCGACCGCCGCGGTGGCGGCGCTCTTGTCGCGGCACGCGATCGGAGTGGCCGATCCCGCAAAAGGCTTCGCATCCTGATCGAAACCATTGGCATAGGCGCAGGCCGCCGCCAGGTCGCCCCCCCCACCAGTAAGTGGTGGTGGTCCCGGCGCGATCCGCATATTCGTACTCAGCCTCCGACAGCAGCCGATAGCGATGGCCGGTCTTCCTGCTCAACCATCCGGCATAAGCGGTCGCGTCGTCGAAGCTGATGCACGTCGCGGGCATGCGCGGCGTCTCCGTGAACCCAGGATTCCGCCAGTCGCGGCCCGGTCGCGCGGCGAAGCTGCCGTCCTCGAACGTGACGCAGGCACCGCGCGGGCGGTAGCCGGAGGCGAGGGCGAACTGCGCGAACTCGCCATAGACGATCGGGAACATGCTGATCGCGATGGGCGCACCGATCCGTACCCGGCGCGACTGCCCTGGCCTACCCTCACCGACACCCATCGTGAACTCGCCCGCCGGAACCACCACCATGCGCGGCGCGACCGGATCGTCCAGAATCACTACGGGCGCGTCGCTTGCGCGCCAGATCACGGGACTGTCGTCGGCTATCGCCGGCCGGTGATAGCCGGCGACCATCGCCGCGGTCTTCGCCTTGATCGCCACGATCTGCGCGGGCTGGTCGCGGTTCTGGGCGCTGAGAACCCCGAAACGCTCGTGCCGCGCCGTCAGCCAGTCGTCGAGGTTATCCTCCGGACCGGCGGCCGATGTTACGGCCGCGAACGCCGCCGCCCCGCCGACAAGGATGTGGGCGATGCGGCGCGCGATCCCGTTCGTCATGCACCCGCCCCGATCGATCGGCCCGAACCGTCCGTTTGCCCGAGACCGTCCATGCTGCCGGCGATCGGAGGGAACCCGAAACGGTGTCCGCGTTTTCGACATCTGTCCATGACGCGAGGTGAGTGATGAGGATCCGGATGACGATGGCCACGGCCGGGGCGTTGGCGACCATGGCGCTCGCGGGTTGCAATCATTCGAGCAGCGACGCCGGTGCGAACATCGCCGCCATGCATGACAACGCCGCCGATGCGATCGACAACCGCGCGGATGTCCTGGACAACAAGGCCGATGCGTTGCGCGGCCAGGCCAAGCAGACGCGCGATTGGGGCAAGGACCTGAAGAAGGAAGCCGACAGCATCGCCAAACATGGCGGCCGTCCGAACGAGGCCATGCTCAATCAGATGTAGCCGCCGCTCGGGCATCAGATCGCCGCCATCACCTCGCGCACGGCCTCCTCGGCGAAACCGGTGCCGTCGACCTCGTAGTTGTGGACGAAGTCGTGCGGCACGTCGGGTCCCCAACTCGCAAGGCTATCCTCCATCCCGTAGTTGGTCGGCGTCCACAGCGAGTGATCGTCGATATGGTCCATGTCCGAATAATATTCGAACCACGAGCCCCATGGATCCTGGATGTAGTGGAAGAAGTTCGATCCGATCGTGTGCCGGCCGAAACCCCAGTCGCCACGCTTGCTCCTCGCGAGCAACGCCCGTCCGCCCCGGCCCACCTCGTCGGGATCGTTGACCTGAAAGCTGCAATGGTGGAACCCGACGCCGGGCGACTTGGCGAAGGCGACGACGTGATGGTCGCTGTCGCGGCGCGCGCAGGTGAAGGCGATGATGTCCTGCGCGCGATCGGCCAGACCCATGCCGAGCCCGTCGATGACGAACTGGACGCTTGCCGGAACGTCCGGGCTGAATACCAGGATATGGCCGATGCGCAACGGCTTGGCAGGAGCGTAGGCGCTTTGCGGCAGCATCGCGGAACGGCGCTTGCGGGTGACGCGGCCCGGTGCGTTCACCTCGAACGCCGTCTCTGCCGCGAGAAGCTCGGGGTCGGCGGGACGCTCGGAGAGGTGGATCAGCATGCCATGGGGATCCTCCACCCACAGCCCGTTGTCCTCGAACCCCGACGGCGCGGCGACGACCTTGCCGCCGGCGCCCGACACGGTCGTCGCCATGCCGTCCAGGTCGTCGGCGCGCAACGAGATGTGGTGCAGCCGCTTCCTGGGCGCGCCGCCGATCAGGATGATCGAGTCGCGGTCCTGCCCCTCGCAGCGCAGCCGGGCGATATCGCCCTGCACGTCGGCGACAAGCCCCGCGTCGGTGTAGAACCCCACTCCCACGTCCAGGTCGGGCACTTCCAGCGTGAACGACAACGGGCCAAGAACAGCCATGTCAGTCTCTCCTATCGCACAGCGACGCGATTCTCGATCGCACCGATCCCGTCGATCTCGCACCGTACCACATCGCCCGGCTGCAGGAATACCGGCGGGTCCATGCCGACGCCGACCCCCTCGGGCGTGCCGGTCGCGATCAGATCGCCGGCCTCCAGCGTGAAGGCGGTCGACAGATAGGCGATCTGTGCCCACAGGTCGTTTATCATCTGCGAGGTGTCGCTGGACTGCCTCAGCTCGCCGTTGACATAGGCGCGCAGCGTCAGCGCGTGCGGATCGGAAACCTCGTCCGCGGTGACGATCCAGGGACCGATCGGTCCGTGCGTGTCGAACGACTTGCCCATCGTGAAGGTGGGCGTGTGGAACTGCCAGTCGCGCGCCGACACGTCGTTGGCGACGGTGTAGCCGAACACATGGTCCTTCGCGTCCGCCTCGCCGACGTGCTTGGCGGCGCTCCCGATCACCGCCGCCAGCTCGACCTCGTAATCGAGCTTCTCGGTCACGCCGGGCTCGATGTCGTCATAGGGACCGGCGATGCAGGTCGTCTGCTTGTTGAACCAGGTCTGGTGCTTGGCCCGCGCCACGCCGAGCTTGTCGGCTTCCTCCAGATGCTTGGCATAGTTCATGCCGATCGCCAGATACTTGCCCGGCCGCTCGATGGGTGCGAGCAGGTCCGCGTCCGCAAGCGCGAGGTCGGGCGCGGCGGTGTCCAGATGGCCGGCGATGCGCTCCAGCGCCGGCTTGCCGCCCTCGATCACCTCCAGCATCGACGTGAAACCGATCGGGTCGAGCGCCACGATGCCGTCACCCTTGACCGCGCCCACATGGGCCACGCCGTCCCGCCGAAATCTCACTAGCTTCACTGGGTCGTCCTCTTGCTGCCTTGTGGCCGTTTCGTCGTCATCGTCGCCCTGCCGAAGCGACAGGTCGGCCGGATCGGCGCATATCAGACCGGCGGGATACGGAACAGCGCCTCGGCGTTCTCATGCGTGATCTTGCGCCTTGCCGCCTCGTCCAGCGGCGCCTCGCGGATGAACGGCACCGCTTCGTCCGTCCGCTCGTAGGGATAGTCGATCGCGAACATGATCCGGTCCGGGCCGAACATGTCGAGGCAGAACTTCAGCGGCGGATTGGTGTTCATCCCGCTGGTCGTCATGTAGAAATTGGTTCGGAAATACTCGCTTGGCCGACGCTCCAGCCGCTTCATCCCCAGCGGTCCCAGCCCGCCGCGCCTCACGATGTTCTCGTACCGGTTGTCGAGCCGGTCCAGCCAGAAAGCCAGCCCCTCGCCAAGGTGCCCGAGCACGACCTTGAGCGTCGGGAACGCGTCGAAGACGCCGCCCATGATCATCCGCACCACATGGACCGACGCATCGGCGCCGAAACCCCAGAGCGCGCCCATCATCCCATAGTCCTGATACGGCGCGATCATCGCATCGGACGGGAAAGTGGGGTGGATGTACAGCGGCGCGTCGCACGCGACGGCGGCTTCGAGGATCGGCCAGAACTTCTCGTCGTCGAGATACTCGCCGTGCGTGTGCGAGTTGAGGATGATGCCGTTGAGCCCGAGTTCCCGCATGCCGCGCGTCACCTCGCGCGCCGCGGCGGCGGGGTCCTGCGGCGCGATCGCGGTCAGGCCGGCGAAACGGGTCGGGTGCCGCGCGATCGCCTTCACCAGCGTCTCGTTGGCGAGAGCGGCCAGTTCCGTTCCGAGCGTCGCGTCGAACGCCTGCACGCCCGGCGCGGCGATGCCGAGCAGGTGGACGTCGACGCCGAACGCATCCATCTCGGGCAACCGCGAGTCGAGATCCGTCAGCTGACGCACCGGCTCCGTCTGGCGGTAATAGATCGCCAGGTACCGCGACGGCGCGGTGTCGATGTGCCGGGTGAGGTTGAGATATTCGTCGATATACTCGATCGGAGCATATCCCTCCTCGGTCGCGATCAATCGCATGCTGTCTGGGCTCCACGGCGGGCAGGGACGATGACGGTCGCGCGCGAACGGTCCGCCGCGTCCATCGCCTCGAAAGCTCCGGACGCGACAGTCGAACTCTCGGCGGCGTCGGCCGTGGCCATACCCAAGCGCCCCGGCAAACCGTAGATAATATTTTGTGACGTGTGATACCGCCGGCGGAGCAGTGCCGCCGACAGCGCGGTTGTCCGGGTGGCGGCGCTGCCCTACACCTTCGCCGGCCTTGGGACATGGCGAGGGGAGAGCGGCACCGTGAAACTGAGCCACCTGCGCGACGTGCTCGCGGTGGCGGAACACGGCAGCCTGCGTGCGGCGGGCCGCCGCATCGGCGTGGCCCAGCCCGCGATCACGCGCAGCATCCGCGAGGTGGAGCAGGAACTGGGCGCGACGCTGTTCGAGCGTCATGCCCGGGGTGTCCGGCTCACGGAGATCGGCACGGCTTTCGTCCGGCGCGCAAGCGCGGTCCAGTCGGAGCTGCGCCGCGCACGCGAGGAAGTGGAACAGCTAAAGGGCCGCAACACCGGAGAGATCTCCGTCTCGCTCTCGACCGCGTCGAGCCTCAGCCTGATGCCGTCGGCCGTCAAGGCGTTCCGCAAGCGTTTCCCCGACGCCGTCCTCAAGATCTCGGAAAGCTTCTTCCAGGCCATCGAGCCGGAAATCCTCTCGGGCGCGGTGGACTTCTACGTCGGGCCGATCGACGTGGCCGCCGTGTCGCAGCAGTTCGCGGTGGAGAAGCTGTTCGACAATCGCAGGCTGGTCCTGGCCCGCAAGGACCATCCGCTGGCCGGCGCCCGCCAGCTGAGCGACCTGACGGAGGCCGAATGGGTGCGCCCCCTCCTGTCGGGCAGCAACACGGACGTGGATTTCGACCTGCTGTTCAAGGAACAGGGACACGCGCCGCCCAGAGTGGCGCTTCAGGCGCGCTCGGCGATGGTCACGCTGCTCGTGGTCCTCAGTTCCGACCTCCTCACCATCCTGCCCGAACAGTGGCTCGACTTCCCGCTGCTGTCGAACCTCGTCGCCCCGCTGCCGCTGGAGAAGCCCTTGCCCGGCGTGGCGATCTGCATCGTCCGGCGCCGCGACATGCCGTTGACGCCGCTCGCGGAGGTTTTCTGCGATCTGATGCGCCGGGCCGCGCTCAACTACGTGCATCGCCGCGACGCGGAGCGCGGCTAGGCCTCGCAAACGATAACCGATCCGGTGTCACCGTTTCGATTTTGCCATCGTGCTGGCACGGGGACGACTGCGTAACCCTTCGGAGATACTGAGGATTGGCTCAGGTCCGGCGGCGAAAGGCCGGATACGAGCATCGGGAGCGGCGATGACTACCTACGATACGTCCGTCGCGATCATCGGTGCGGGTCCGAGCGGACTTGCACTTGCGATCGAGCTTGGCATGCAGGGCGTGGACTGCGTCGTGGTCGAACGCAACGACCGCGTCGGATACGCGCCCCGCGCGAAGACCACGAATGTCCGCACCCGAACCCACCTGCGCCGGTGGGGCATCGCCGGGAAGCTGGCCGCCGCGTCGCCGTTCGGCGTCGACTATCCCACCAACGTCGCGTTCGTCACGCAACTGAGCGGGCCGTTGGTGGCGATGATCGAGAACGCGTCCAACTGCGCGCCCGCGCGCGACGAACGCTATCCCGAGCATGGCCAGTGGATACCGCAGTACAAGCTGGAACAGGTGCTGCGCGAACATGCCGAGACGCTGCCGTCCGTGCGGCTGCAGTTCAGCACCGAGTTCGCAGGGGCGGTGCAGGACGAGGACAGCGTGACCGTGACGCTGAAGGGCGTCGGTGCCGACGGGACGGAGTCCCTGACCGCGCGCTATCTGGTCGGCGGCGACGGCGCGCGCAGCGGCGTGCGCGAGACGATCGGCTCTGGCATGTCGGGCACCTATGGCCTGTCGCGCAACTACAACATCGTGTTCCGCGCGCCGGGGCTCGCGGAGGCTCACGGCCACGGCCCGGCCTCGATGTACTGGCAGCTCAATCCGGCCATGCCGGGCCTGATCGGGCCGATGGACCAGGGCGACATATGGTTCTTCATGCCGACCCGGCTGCCCGAGGGAGCCACGATCACGAAGGACGCCGCCGCGGATATGATCCGCAAGGCGACCGGCCTCGACCTGCCCTACGAGATCCTGAGCAGCGACGAGTGGGTCGCGAGCAGCCTGATCGCGGATCGCTACCGCGACGGTCGCATGTTCCTGATCGGCGATGCCTGCCACCTGCACCCGCCGTTCGGCGGCTATGGCATGAACATGGGACTGGCCGACGGCGTCGACCTTGGCTGGAAGCTGGCCGCGGTCCTGTGCGGCTGGGGCGGCGCGGCCCTGCTCGACAGCTACGAGGCGGAGCGTCGGCAGACCCACGAGGCGGTGATGGCCGAGGCGTCCGCCAACCATTCCGTCCTGTCCAACGACCTCTGGCGCGACGGGATCGATGAGGCCGGGCCGGAAGGCGACCGGTTGCGGGCGGCGGCCGGCGAACAGATACTGGAGGCCAAGACGCGCGAGTTCCACACGCTGGGGACGGTGCTGGGCGGATGCTACGGCTCGTCGCCGGTGATCGTCGGCGACGGTGGTGCGACATCCGAGACACCAGCCGACAGCAGCAGCTACACGCCGGACAGCCGTCCCGGCTGTCTTGCCCCGCACCGGTGGCGGGCGGACGGCAGCTCGCTGTACGATGCGTTCGGGACCGGCTTCGCCCTGCTCTGCCGGCCCGAGGCGGACCCGGCGGATGTCGATCGCGCGATCGCGCAACGCGGAGACGTGCCGCTGGTGACGGTATCGTTGACCGACGCGGAAGCCGGCACGCTGTATCCCGCACGGATGACGTTGGTGCGTCCCGACCAGTTCGTGGCCTGGCGTGGCGATCGATGGCAGGACGGCTTGCTGGATATCGTGAGCGGGCATCGGCAGGCCGCCGTCGCCGAGACCCAGATGGCCTGACGCGACGCCGGTCGCCCTCGCGGCGATCGGCGTCGGACAGGCCGGTCGACCATCGCGTCGACCGGCCTGTCAGAGACCGAGCGTCCGGAACGAGGCGGCTTCCTCGGCAAGCATCCGCGCATAGGCCGGCAGCGCGTCGTGCAACCGCTCGGGAAGCGACGCCACGGTCGGATAGGGCGCGATGTCGAAGCCGTGCTTGCGCGCGACCGAGAACGTCCAGTCGACGTACACGTCGACGATCGTCACCCCGCCCGTCCACCAGCCGCGCTCCGCCAGTCGACGTTCGGCATAGGCGAACGATTTCTCCACGAGGCTTCGCGCCATCTCGCGCACCGGCTCGACATCGCCGACCGTCAGCCGTGCCGGGTTCGCAAGGCCGCGGATCTGCGAATGGACCGTGCCCGCGCAGAACGAGAGGCCGCCGATCGTCTCGGCCAGCGCCCAGGGCGACGGATCGCGCGGAAAGACGCCGCTGTCGGGCCGCAGCATGGCGATATAGGTCAGCAGAGCGGCGTTCTCCGCCATCGGCATGCCATCGGCGATCAGCAGCGGAACCTTGCCGAGCGGAGAGATCGCCAGATACCCGGCGCCGTTCTGGGCGTTGTTCGGCAGGTCGACGAGTTCGAGCGAATAGTCGAGCTTCGCCATCTCCAGCGCGCATACGGTGACGCGCGAACAGGCGCCCGGGAAATGGTGGAGCGTCAGGCTGGGCTGGGTCATGCGGGTCCTGTCGTGTCTGTCGTCAAGGTGCGACGATGCGGCCGGCGGATCGCCCGCCGCATCTGAGTATCGCCGGTTCGCCGCCCCGGGCTTGGGCTAACCCTCCAGCGGAGAGTCCTCCACCGCCCGGAAACCGATCGGATGATAGGCTTTCAGCGACGCCTCGTCCTCGCCCGCCATCATGCGCCGGTACAGGTCTTCGGGGTCGACATCGACGCCGATGGCGTTCTGCCTGAAGTTCTCGGTGAAGAAGAACTCGCCCGCCTCCTCGACCGTGTCGCAATTGTCGACCTGCGCCTCGATGTAGTTGCCCTCCGGATCGGCGTAATAGAAGGAGGTGGTGGGACCGTGGTTGACGCCCCACGCCGGCACGATGCCACGATCGCGCAGCTTGGCGTAATTGTGCAGCAGGTCGCTCATCGAGTCGTAGGTAAAGGCGAAATGGTGGACGCCGGTGACGCCCTTGGGCGGCGGGGAGAGGCCGGGGATGTGGATCAGCGCGACGCGATGATGCTCGTCGTCATAGGCGAGAAAGGCGATATGCTCGGACTCGAACGCGGCGGTCGCGTTCAGCACTAGCTTGTACCACGGCAGCATCTCCTCGAACCGCGACGTCCGCAGGACGACGTGGGCGAGGCGCGCGGGCGACACGATCGCGTCGGCGGTGGCGGGCGGGGGGGATTGCTGGGCGGATTGCAGGGCGGTCGCCATCATCTTCTCCTGTGAGGCGCTCCCGCTCCCGGGAGCCGTTGGCCCGCTAGATCATCAAAGCGGAGCGGTCGCGAGATGCCGCTTCGCGCAGATCGATACCGGCTGCTGATCGATCACCGGGGCGAGGCCGTCAAGCGATAGTGGCGTCCAGCGCCGACTCCCCCCTGCCGTTCCGGGCCAGCCGCGGCGCGGTCTCGACGAAGAACAGGCTCACGACGATGCCGGCGGCAAGACCGGCCAGCGCCAGCGACAGGACGTGCTGGATGCCGTAATGCTGGGCGATATAGCCACCGATCGAGGGCGCGGCGCCGCCGCCGAAGATCTCCGCCACCGCCGCCACGACGCCGATCACGCTCGCGACGAGGCCGGGCGGAGCGGCTTCGGATGCGATCGGCCCGCTGATGAGGCTGAGCAGCCCGAACGAGAAGCCCGCGGCGACGAACAGCGTCGCGAACAGCGCCGGCAGGCCGCTTGCCGCATCGAGGCGGATGAACAGCAGCAGGAAGGCGCTGCTGACCGCGAAGCCGGTCATCGCCATGGCGCGCCGGCCGAACCGGTCCGACGCGGCCGGTAGCCCCCATTGTCCAAGAAAGCCGCCAAAGCCGATGGCGGAGGTGACGCCGGCCGTCGCCCGGTCGCCAAGATGCAGATACCCGCTGAGATACGCGGGAGTGAAGGCCGACAGCACGAAGATGCCGCACATCGCGCACAACTGCCCCGCCATGCTGAGCGGCAGGTTGCGGTGGCTGGCGAGCGCGGCGACCG
>NZ_CAHJWW010000021.1 GCF_903643035.1 Sphingomonas bacterium
CGACCAGAGCTTCGAGGCCATGATCTACCTCGCCGCCGCCGTCATCAACTCGCGGTGAATCCCCACAGTCCCTAGCCGCAAAGCCGAGGTGAACAATTGTTCCTTTCGGGAAAAAGGCGGGTAGCATTCAACGACCAAACTACGGCCTCAGACAACGAGGGTTACGCCCGATCGGTCAGCTAGTGCCCTGAAGCGCGTCGCGAGCGTTGGGTCGGCGTCAATCCGGGTGGTGCTGACGACGCTCAGGCCCGCGGCCGGCACACGATCGCCGAAGAACATCATAGCCAGCGACGAAGGATAGGCGCGAGACTCCCAAACCATCCCGTGCGTAACGGCATCCTTGCGGTGTAGCGCCGCAGACCAGCGCCGGGTGTCTGGGAATTCCCGCGAGGGCGTGTCGATCAGCTGATTGCGGGCGATGCCCAGCTTCATCAGATCAGGCGCGAGAAACGACCGCAGCGCTAGCGGGCTGGCGACCCGCAGCACTGAGCAGCGAACATCGGCGAGCTTGCTCAGCGGGTACGTCTTGAAGGACTGCGCTGGGTCGAGATCATGAAAGATGGTCTCGTAGACCGCGGCCTCGAACCCGTCCGCGGCATAGGCGGTCGGCACGCGCTTCCGCATCGGGCCAATCGGCGCGAACCGCGAGGCGCCAAAGCCCGGATTGAACGCATCGCCGGCAAGCTTCTCGGCGTGAATGCGCCAGAGAACCGCGCCTACGCGCAGATCGGTGACGTGGGTCGCAAAAGCGGACGGCGGTTTGGGGACAATGCCGGTCGGCGCCAGCGCTGTCACCCGCCGATCTCGTCGCTCTCATGGGCGGCGGCCTCGAGGACGGCTGCTTCATCGTCGAGGAGCTCCCTCGGAGCGGGTCCACCAAGCCACGAGTTGGACGACACGAACCAGAATACAGTTTGCCATGGTGTCCGGCTCGCCGGCAGGGCCTCAAGGACCTTCTTGATGAGAGGCAGCGGCTTGCCGTCGGCGTCGAACTGGAACGTCGGGAAGCGATCCTGTCCCTGGTACGGGACCGCAAAGACGCGAGCCTGCGCCTTCCAGCGCGCGGCGGTCTGGTGACGGTTCTTGGCTTCATGCCCGGCGCGCGCCGCGACCTCGGCCGAGGTCAGCGTCTCGACCTCGTGCATGAAGCGCTGGCGGATGGCGGTGTTGTCGGCCGCGACCGCCGTATGGAACTCGGCCATCGGATCATGCGTGTCTGCCAGGATGTCAAGGAGTTGCTCGATCTTGCGCTCGAGGTGGCGCGCACGGACGTCGGGCAGCAGCTTGTCGACGATCGCGTAGAGCGCCTGTCGATCCGGGTCAGCCGCGATGCTAGTCTCAGCCAGTTGCTCGATCGCATGATCAACGGCGGTTCGATACTGTTCCGAGAAGCCCTCTACGGTAGGCGCAATATATAAGGTGTCGTCGGCCGCTTCGGATCGCGTGGCCCCGCGACGCTTGGCCGGCTTGGCGCGGGCGGTCTCGACCAGGCTGGCGAACACCAGCTTGGCGAAGGCACTTGGATCGACAGCGTTGGCGAGGGTCGCCATGGACAGCTCCTGCGGTTAGTCTGCCTAACACATAAGCGATCTAACCGCGTCCGTCACCCTCATTGTATTTTCCAGTAACTCCCCTTCCTGGAAAAAAGATGATGGCGTCAAACGCGCGTCTTCGGCTACCGATTTAGGATCGAACCAGGACCGATCGACCATGTCGAGCGAGCCTGACCCACTTTGCGAGGCGGAGCAGTGATGGTCACCGATGGCGAGCCTGGATGCAACGCCGATGACATCCTCGCATCGTCCTTGGTCACGGCTGCGGACGAACCGGCAGGCTCGACACCCAGGGATGATCGTCCGGCCGATCTCGACGCGATCATCAGCGGAGCACTCACTGTCCTCGACCGCGTCGAACCTCAGGACCTCTACCTTCCCGATCTTGCGCCCGACGACCAAGAGCGCGTCGACCAGTTCCTGCGCCGCGGCCGCGCCGAGGCGACGCTGCAATCCTATCGATCTGACTGGGACCTGTTCCTCGCCTGGTGCTCTGAGCGCCGCTACCGTCCGCTACCCGCAACGCCGGCAACCGTCGCCGCATTCCTGACGGAGCTCGCCACGTCGGGCTTCGTGCCGGCAGCTGACCAGTTTACCAAGACGGGCAAGCTTCGTATGCGGCGGGCGCCGAAGCCGCTGACCAGGGCGACAATCGACCGCCGTCTGGCGGCGATCATCTTCGCGCACCGGATGGCCAAGGTCGAACCGCCGACGTCGCAGCCCGGCGCGGGCGACCTGGGCTTGGTCGTCGGCGGCATCCGCCGAACCAAGAAGGATGACGAGATCAACAAGAAGCGCGCGGCCGATGGCGACATCCTGCGCGACATGCTTCGCAGCATCACCGGCGACGATCTGCGCGCGCACCGCGATCGCGCGCTGCTCGCGATCGGAATGGGCGGCGCGTTCCGCCGTTCGGAGCTGGTGGCGATCACCGTCGGCAGAGTGACTCGAGATGCTGAAGGACTCACCATCCTGGTCAAGTCCTCGAAGACCGATCAGTTCGGTGCTGGTCAGGGCGTTGCCGTGCTCGACGGACCAAGGTTGGAGCCGGTCCGCCACTATGACGCCTGGATCGAGAAAGCGGGGATCACTGCCGGACCGGTGTTCCGCAAGCTGACGCCGCAAGGTCGCCTTACCGACAAGGCGATGAGCACCAAGGGCGTGGCGCTCGTGGTGAAGGCGGCCGCAGCCGCAGCCGGCTATTCGCCCGAACCCTTCGCGGGCCATTCCTTGCGCGCGGGCTTCCTCACCGAGGCGGGACGCCAGAACGCCAACCTATTCAAGATGAGGCAGCATAGCCGGCATGCCTCGATCGACATGGTGGCGGAATATGTCCGGGACACGGAACGCTACCGCGATCACGCTGGGAAGGGGTTCATGTAGTGGAGATCGTCCGCCCAGCTGCGCTCGCTCGCTCTTCTCAGACATAGGGTAACTGAAAGCACGAGGCGCCGCCGTTCAAGCGAGCAAGCACGATCAAGCCCCAGATGGGCACGTGCTATCAGTTACCGTGTCCCCCTACTCCGCTGCGCATGGCGCCAAACGGCGCATAGGGAAACTGAAAGCACGAGGATTTCCCAGACACGGTAACAGATAGCACGAGCCGCGAGACGCGACTCTCGACGCAACTGCCGTTTACCTTGTGAAAGTCGCAAGCCCCGGGTGTCCCAGGCGCGACCTCGTCGCCGAGCGACGGCGAGAAACCAGAACAAGGGAATGCCGTGCAGAAAAGAAAAACCCGGCACTAGGCCGGGCTTTTCGGAACCTCGAAGAGGCCGTGTGACAACGATCACCTAACCGAGCTCCGAATACGCAGCAAGAAGAAAGCGCTCAGGGCGCCACGGACTTCTGCGTCCGCACGGAAATCCAAAGGGGATTTTCCGAATGACTACCTTTGTCTACGCTCCAGGCGCCGGTCACCGCCGGATAGATGAGCGCACCGCCGCCACTGACCAGCTTGCTCATGCATTCAACGGTCTTCCCGACGACGTCAGCCACCGGCAAGTCCTCACCATGTTCAAGAGGGCGGCACCCTATCTGGGTATCCCCCCTCGCCTCGTCCATGCCATCGATACGCTCATGAGTTGGTCTCGGGCGATCGACTGGTCCGACGGACAACGCCCAATCGTCTTCCCCTCTAACGAAAAGCTGACCCAGAAGCTGGGTATCGGCGTCCGGCAACTGCAGAAGATGCTGACCAGTGCAGCCCGCTACGGCCTGCTGACGCATCGCGACAGCGCGAACGGCAACCGAATTGGCGCCCGTGGCAAGGACGGTCGACTGATCTACGCTTACGGGATTGATCTCAGCCCACTTGGAGCACGGTACCAGGAGTTCTTGACGACTGCGAACGAAGGAAATGCGGCCGATCTGCGGATCGAACTGCTACGCAAACGGCTGACGGCCGCTCGTCGCCGGATCCGCAGCTTGGCCCAGTTGGTGGAGGATGAGGGAATTGACGGGATCGATGCGGGAACTGCGGTCGAAATCGCGCAACTTGCAACCCGGCAGATGCGCCAGGTGCGCGACGAGTTCCTGCTAGGGGCCTGTGTCGAGCAGATGGAAGGCCGCGCTGATGAGCTTGGCAGGAGTGTCACGGCAGCGTTTGAGCTTTCGAATCCTCCTCAGCAGCAGCAAGAAGATTCGCCCTCGGACGTCTCTGGAGACGCCCTCAATACAACTACAAACCAACTCCATACTGCTAAAGCAGAATACAGTAGTGGCTATCCGAAAAGAAGTAGCGGGTCTGAGTACGACGTTCGTGATCAACAACCGCAGACCGAGGTTGAGGCAGATCTGGCCAAGCACGGCGTCGACCCCGAGTTCATCGCTTCTGTGGTGCCCGAATTCATCCTAGCCGATACGCAAACGCCAACGTGGGGAGCGCTGATCGGTACGGCCGAGCGACTCGTCGACCAGACAGCGATCCACCGCAATGTTTGGCACGAAGCATGTCGCCTTATGGGGCAAAAGGGCGCGGCGGCCTCCGTCTTGGCAACGGCGCACAAGCACCTTCGAGGAGACGTCGAGCGTCCGGGGGCTTATCTCCGCGGCATGAACAAGCACGCTGCGTCTGGTCTCTTAAACCTTGGCCGGACATTCCATGGCTTGAAGGACAATGCCCGCACCGAGGCTATGCGCTCACTCTCCACCGGCTCAGAGCCGCGGTCGATCGGCCAGCTCGCATTCGCGGCGCTGAAACTGGCTCGAACCAGCAGGTCGGCGCAGCTGCTGTGAGGGACGATACGGTAACTGAAAGCACGAGCCCCCTGCCCTGCCCAGGCCCTTTCCGATGGTAAACGCCCATGCGCGGACGCCCACGAACGCGAATCCTCGTGCTTTCAGTTACCCTATGTCGGGACGGGGGTGATCATATGCTCGATAGTGCTATGGTTAGGCGGGTTTTCGGAATGGAGCGATGATGGCTAAGTCCCCCGCCCTACCGCGGCAAATTTCGTTGTTCGACATGGATAGCCCCCTTCATGGCAAGGTCCGTGGTGAGCGGAGCATCATGGATTTCCCATTCTTCGTGCTATCGAAGAATGCCCACCTTGAGCCGATAGAATACCGGCATGATCAGGTCACGATCCAGATCCGTCCGAGTGCAACCGGCGTCGCGACGATGTGGGACAAGGAAATCCTGCTCTACGTCGCCTCGTTGGTGGCGCAGGCAATCGCAGATGGTCAGGTTGCCGACGAGGACGTCACATTTGCGGCGCACGATTTCTTTCGCATCACCGGCGTGGAGCGTCCGTCGATCCGGGATTACCGGCGCTTTGCCGAGGCGTTAGAGCGTCTCCAGGGTACGCAGATCAAGACGAACATCGAGACCGGATCGAAGATCGATCGTGGCTGGTTTTCTTGGCTTTCCGAAGCTCAAGTTGAATATGAGAAAATGGCCAACGGTGACGAACTGCTCCGGTACGTCCGCGTTCGCCCATGCAACTGGCTGTATCGTGCGATCAAACGAGATCAGCGTATCTACCATTATCATCACGATTACTTCCGGCTCGGCGCCATTGAGCGACGTATGTACGAAATCGCTCACTGCTATTGTGAGAATGGGCCGATCGAGATCACGTTGGAGGATCTCCACCGGAAAATCGGCTCGATGGGACCGATGAAACGGCTCAAACAACTCGTGAAGACGATCGAGGGCGAGAACCGCCTCCCAGAGTATGACGTCGATCTGGTCGAGACGGTGACTGGCGAGCATACTGACTCGATCGGACGCCGGCGAAAGTCGGTGACGACGAGCGTGAGAATGCGGCCGAAGCATAAGTTCGTATCAGCTTCACTACACGCCGCAGCTTAGCCTCCTCGCCTGCCCGCTTCTCCGGCACAGCAACGAATCTCGCAGGCCCTCCGTTAAGGCGTTGAAAGCCTCTTCGCGTTAAGGAGCCTTTATGCCGCAAGCGACACTCGATGCCTGGATTTCGCTCTACGCCGCGGTCGGCCTGCTCGTCGCGATGTGCGCGATCGTCGCGGTGATCAAGACGGTCCACGACTATCGCTCGGGAGCCAGGACCTTGGCCACGACCACGGTGATGGACAAGGTTCTTGCGGCTCCGCGCGTCTGGGTCCGTTGGCAGCTCAATTACCTGCTCGGCGCGCCGGCGATACTCGCGATCGCCATGCTCTATGCCAATCACCTCGGGTTCGCGACGCTCGTCGACGTGTAGTTGAAGAGCTGGGCGCCGCGGAAGGTCGGCACGCTGGTCGACAGCGACGCCGTCTGGATCGTGGCCGTCCTGAAGGCGCTCGCACTCCAGCCCCGGGTGATCGCCGAGACGTAGCCGATCGTCTCGCGAAACGGCGGGATACGCCCGTTGAGACGAACCCGGCCCGGGCCTGCATTGTAGGCCGCGAGTGCCAGGTCCACCCTCTTGAATTCGTCCAAATGCTCGCGAAGGTAGCGGGCCCCTCCCCTCAGGTTCTGCAGCGGATCGCGCGAGTTAAACACGCCCAGGTAAGCCGCGGTGCCCGGCATCAGCTGGGTGAGGCCCACCGCACCCTTCGGCGACACGATCAACGGATTGTACTGGCTCTCCTGAGCTACGAGGGCATCGAACAGCCCTACGGGCACGCCCGCCTCGCAGGCGACGGCCGAGATCAGCGGGTAATAGCGTGCGCGGCGTTGCTCGAGGTACGTGGGCAGGTCGCCCCGGGGACGGTACGGTGAAATCGAACACGCGGCCGGGCTGTAGAGATACGGTGCCACCGCAGCCGCAGCAGCGAGACCCGATGTCGTTACCTTCCCGGTCTGCATCCAAAGGGGCACTGGAATGGACGACCGCTCGACCGGTGCCATGGCGATCGCCGGCGCGAACGACGGAGGCGGCGCCATCCCCTCGAAATCCTCGGCAAGCATCTCGGCCGAGAGCGCCGTCGCCTCGCTCGGAAGAACAGCCGGGATTTCGGTCGCAACGGGCTTCTTGCCCACCTCGATTACGACACCGTCACCGACGCTTCTGAACGGCACTAGCTCGACCTGCTGAGCGGCAGCGCTGGTGATCGCAGCTGCGCCGGCAGCGACGCCGATCAGCGTCTTCGCACCCGGGATCATCCTCTTCGCCATGGCGAGCAAAGGACCACACGCCTCCGAGCCTGACAACGTGGATTATTTTTACACTATTGCAGTGCAGGCCGCATTACATAGCGCGGCGCAACGCGCAGTGTACCGCGATTGTGCTTGCAAGGTGCAGCTCGCTTTGCCACTCAGATGCAAAGACGCATGCAAAGTGCATTGCACTGTAATGCTGACTAGCAGTACAAGGGGACCGTCATGGCTGTCATTCTCGTGGGATCCATCAAAGGCGGGGTCGGCAAGTCCACCACCGCGCTCGCGCTCGCCTCCGAAATCAGGTCTGCGGGGCAGACGGTCTACGTCATCGACACGGACCCTCAGCTCTCCCTCTATCGCTGGTATGAGGACTGGAAGCTGAAGGATGGGATCGTGGTCGAGGACGGCCACAAGATGACGCAGAAGCAGCTTGAGACAGCCGTGTACGACGCCTCGCAGGAATACCCCTTCGTAATCCTCGACGTGAAAGGGGCTATCAACGAGCAGGTGATGTACGCCACCCTGCAGGCAAACATGCTCATCATCCCTCAGCGAGCATCGGCCGCGGACCTTGAGCGATCGATCGAGTTCCTTGACCGGCTCGAGTTCATCGAGCGTGCCCGGCAGAGGCCCCTCCCCTACCGCATCCTGTTCACCCAGCGCACGACCGCGATCACCTCGCGAGCCGAGCGCGAAATCATGGAACAGACGCGCGAGGCGGCGCCGGTCTTCTCATCAGAGTTGTTCCTGGGCGACGCCTATCGCGCGATGTTTCTCTACCGAATGACGTTGGAGGAACTGGACGCCCATAACCTCGCGCGGACCGAGCGCGCTCGCCAGCACGTCCAGAGCCTCCTTCGGGAGATCGTTGCCATCATCACGTCCGAGGTCAAAGCATGAGCGAAGCACCAGAACCCAAGAAGTTCGGCCGCACCGCCCGGCAGCCTGCTGCAAGCGGTCTCGATCTTTCCGAGGTGCGCCCTACCCCCGCCCCGCGCCCAAGCTCCGCTCCGATGGAGCTGCCCGACGAGTACCAGTCCGCGCCAACGGCACGTCGTCGCAGGGTGCGCGAGACGAAGAGCAAGTCGGTGACCATGAGGATCACCCCAACCACTTACACCCGCTTCAACGACTATTGCGACCGCGAGCAGCTCTCCTACCCTGACGCGCTGGATCGTCTTCTGGCGCTGGCTGGGAGCGCTAAGGAGTAGGAGGGAAGGGGGCGGGGTGCATCATGAGAAAGGATGCACCATGACTTTAGTCGCCCTAAAACCCACGCAGCAGGTCGTCGATATCGTAGGTGCCCTGGGCGGCACCTGGCGCGGCTACCTCGCGATGTGCCGCTGCCCGGCCCACCAAGATAAGACGCCGAGCCTCTCGGTCCGGCAGGGCCATGAAGGGATCCTCGTTCACTGCTTCGCAGGCTGCGACGCGGACGACGTTCTGAGAGAGATCTCCCGGCTGAGGCCCGGCCAGCGTTACGAGCCGCCAAAGGCAGCACCGCTCGGCCGACAGCCGAATGTCGAGCGGCTTTGGAGCGAGGCCGTCTCGGTCGCCAGCACGCCTGCGGAGGCGTACTTGAAGCAGCGCGGGATCCGCGACGGGTTTGACGACCTCCGGTTTCACCCCCGATGCCCTTGGGGACCGAAGCCTACCACCCGGTTCCTCCCCGCGCTGATAGTCGCCGCCAGAGAAGGTCGAGCGCTACGCGCCGTCCAGCGGGTCTTCCTCGACCTCGAACACGGAGGGTATCTCGAGAAGGTGATGCTGGGGACTCCGGCTGGCGCGAGCTGGCAGGGCATGCGCGTGACGGACACGCTGGCGCTTGCTGAGGGTTTCGAGACGGCCGCTATGTTCACCCAGCATAACGGCATCCCGTGCTGGGCGACGCTAGGCGCCGCGAGGCTCGACCGCGTCCACATCCCGAACTCAGTCAGGACGTTGATCTTCGCCGAAGACAACGATCCAGAGGGACGCCGCGCCCGTCGGAAAGCGTGGGCAGCTTACCGTCCGCGTGGCTTGGATCTCCGGCGAATGCCGCCCCCGAGGCAATTCGGCGACTGGGCCGACGTCAGAACCGGAGCATAGAGGGGAGGGGGACTGGTCTGGTGAGCTGCGTCGTGCAGCCACAGAGCCAGGAGATCCCCATGAACGACCTGTTCGACGCCGCACGCGATCGTGCGTCATGTTGCACCGCTGCGGCGATGCGGCTCGTTCCCAGCCTCGAGGGCCAGGATAAGATCACGCGCGCCTTGCTCAACGAGGCGATGACAACCGCCTTCGGCGGATCCGACGCCGACGGCCGCTGGACCCAGCGTGAGAGCTTCGAGGTACTGGAGCTTGCACTTGCACTTGCAATGCGGACTCGCAGTACAGACCGCTTGCACGTTGCACATGATGACGTGCTGCAAGCTGCAGTGCTTCTCGATCGGCTTCCGACGCAGACCGTGAGAAGCGAGGAGCAAATCGAGTGGCAACAGTTCTCGACACCCCTCGACTTGGCTGCGGTCGCCCTGATCCTAGCGGCTCCCATGCCCTCCGACATCGTCCTCGAGCCGAGCGCCGGGAACGGCTTGCTGGTGGCCCAGCTTCCCACGGTCACGGCCCTCCAGCTCAACGAGATCGACCCTGCCCGGCGTGCCCGGCTGCAGGCGGTGTTTCCAGAAGCGCCAATCTCGGCTCATGACGGCGCAACGATCGGCAGCGCGATGGCAGCGTCGACCCGCCCGACCCTGATCATCATGAACCCGCCATTCTCGCGCTCGATCGGGCACGGCACGGACTCGCTTGCCGCGGTTCGACATCTCCAGGCAGCGATCCGGCGCGTCCGCCCGAACGGCCGCGTGGTGGCGATCATGCCCGACTGGTTCACGAACTCCGCGCGCATGGGCCAGATCTGGACGACCACGCTGGAGCAGGTGACGGTCAGGACCTCGATCCGCCTCACCGACGCATACGGCAAGCACGGCACCAGCGTCGCGGTCCGCCTTTACGTTCTCGACAAAGCGGTCGGCCAGAGCAACCACGTGACGATCCAGCGAGGGACCGTGCGCGAACTCCTCCCCGAGATCAGCGTACCCGAACGCCTGGAGATTTCGAACGAGGTCGAGAAGCCTGCCGCCGCGAGGGGAGGGGCCGTGTCCCTCTTCCGAAGCGTCCGATCGAAGCCCGCGGCCGCGCCCCGGGTCTTCCGCGCTCCCGCCCGGAACGAGGTCGCACCCGTGACGTACCAGGTCCTAGAAACCCCGGCACCGCTTGCGGAGCAGACGGGCGTCTATCTGCCATACCGGCCAAGCCGCATCGTCTTCGACAGCGCCGGCGAGCACCCGACCGCACTCGTTGAATCGGTCGCTATGGGCTCGATCCCCGCGCCCATCCCCACCCACGTTCCGGCGTTGCCGGAGCGAACGGTCAAGGACCGCCTCCTGTCCTCCTCGCAGCTGGAAACAGTGGTGTACGCCGGTCATGCGTGGACGCAGTTCATTCCCGGCCGTTTCCGTCCCGATCCCGAAGGGGTCGGCCTCATCATGGACGAGAACGGCAGCCGGTATCGCAAGGGCTTCTTCTTGGGAGACGGCACCGGCGCGGGCAAAGGCCGCCAGGTCGCGGCCGTGATCCTCGACAGCTGGCTTGCCGGGCGTCGCCGCGCCATCTGGGTGTCGAAGAACGAGGCCCTGCATGCCGACGCGATCCGTGACTGGACCGCGCTTGGCGGCCTTGCAGCCGATGTCCAGCCGCTCTCCCGCTGGAAGATCGACGAGCCGATCGCAATGAGCGAAGGTGTTCTCTTCGTCACCTACCCGACTCTGCGCTCCACACGGGGCGATGCGAGCCGGCTCGAGCAGATCATCGCTTGGGCTGGCGACGACTTCGAGGGCGTGATCGCATGGGACGAAGCCCACGAGATGGGCGGCGTTGCGGGCGGCGAGGGGAGCATGATCGCCAAGAAGGGCTCCCAGCAGGGGATTGCCGGCGTCGTGCTGCAGAACCGCTTGCCCGGGGCGCGTGTCCTATACGCGTCCGCGACCGGCGCCTCCGAGGTGAATAACAACCTCGCCTATGCCGTGCGTCTCGGCCTGTGGGGTCCCGAGACGTCGTTCGCTAACCGCGAGGCGTTCATCACCGAGATCCGGCAGGGCGGGATCGCCGCGATGGAGCTCGTCGCCCGCGACCTCAAGGCCACCGGCCTCTACACCGCCCGCGCGCTCAGCTTCGCCGGCGTCGAGTACGACATCCTGCGACATGAACTGACCCCCGAGCAGGTGGAGGTGTACGACGCCTACGCCGACGCCTGGGGCATTATCCACCGCAACATGGAGAAAGCCCTGGAGCTCACTGGCGTAGTGGATCCTTTGAAGGGCGACACGCTGAACTCCGGCGCCAAGGCGGCTGCGCGCTCGCGGTTTGAAAGCTGCAAACAGCGTTTCTTCGGTGCGGTGCTTCTATCGTGCAAGCTGCCGACCGTGATCGCTGCGGTGCGCCAGCACCTGGAGGCCGGTCAGTCCGTCGTACTCCAATTGGTCAGCACCGCCGAGGCGATCCTGGACAGGCGCCTAGGCGAACTCTCGCCGGACGAACGGGCCGAGCTCGACCTCGACCTCTCCCCGCGAGAGGCGATCATCGACTATCTGCAGCGTGCATTTCCCGTTCAGCAGATGACGCCGTACCGTGACGACACCGGTGAAATCCGGTCCCGGCCGATGTTCGACGAACGTGGCACGCCCGTCACCAATCCCGAAGCAGAAGCGGCCCGCGACGATCTGATCGAGCAGCTCTGCGCGCTCCCACCGATAGCGGCCGTGCTCGATGGCGTGCTCGAGCATTTCGGTCACGACAACGTCGCCGAGGTTACCGGGCGGACCAAGCGGCTCGTCAGCACCGCGAACGGCACCCAAAGGCTGGAGTCCCGTTCGGCCCGCGCGACCCAGGCGGATGCCGCTGCCTTCATGGCAGGGACCAAGCGCGTACTCGTGTTCAGCGACGCCGGAGGCACCGGCCGTTCCTACCACGCAAGCCTCGACGTCAAGAACCAGGAACAGCGGGTACACCTGTTGCTGGAGCCGGGTTGGCGCGCAGATCGCGCTATCCAGGGGCTGGGCCGCACACACCGTACACATCAGGCCTGTACGCCGCTCTTCCGGCCCGTCACGACGGACTGCAAAGGCGAATTGCGGTTCACGTCGACGATCGCGCGGCGTCTGGACAGCTTGGGCGCGCTGACGCGCGGGCAGCGCCAGACAGGCGGCCAGAACCTCTTCGACCCGGCCGACAATCTCGAATCCGAGTACGCCAAGGCGGCCCTGATCACCTGGTATCACCTCTTGATCGCCGGCAAGCTCACCAGCACGAACCTCGTAGACTTTACGCACCGGACCGGGCTCGAACTGCAAGACAAGGACGGCGTCCTGAAGGACGACCTGCCACCCATTCAGCGCTGGCTCAATCGCCTCCTCGCGCTTCCGATCGGCTTGCAGAACCTCATCTTCGACGAGTTCCTAGCGCTCGTCGAAACCCGTGTCGCGGCAGCCCGGGATGCCGGCACGCTCGACGTAGGTGTCGAAACGATGGCCGTCGACACCGCGACCGTACTCGACGACACGATCCTGCGGACCGATGCCGTTACGGGTGCAACCTCGCACCTCCTTACTATCGAGGTGACCCGACGGCGCCAGCCGGTGTCGCTCGACCTAGTGCTGCGCATTGCCGACAGCGACGGCACCGCCGTGTTCCTGCACAACGGCCGATCGGGGAAAGTCGCGCTGCGGACCGCCTCCAGGTCGGGGATGACCGAGGAAGGTGTCGCGGTCGAACGGGTCGAGCTGATGCGGCCGACGCGTCGAGAATATCTAACGATGGACGACATGTACGAGACGGCTTGGGAGGAGTGCTCACGCGAGACCTTCCAGAGAGCTTGGGAGGTGGAGACCGAGGAAGCCCGCACCAAGGTCGACACCGAGACGATCCGGCTGGCCACGGGCTTGCTCCTCCCGATCTGGTCGGCGCTACCGAGCGATCACCTGGCGGTGAACCGCGTCGTAGACGGAGAAGGCCGTTCCTGGCTTGGCCGAATGGTCTTCCCCCGGGATCTGCACGGGTTGTTCAACAAACTCGGCCTGGACGAACCCCAGGTCCTCAGCCCGGACGAAATTACGAAGGCCGCGCTGGAAGGCGGCTCGATCGTCCTCAAGCGACCATTCGCATGCGAGGTGAAGCGCGCTCGGGTCAACGGCAAGCCTCGGATCGAGGTTGTCGGTGCCCCCGCCGCGCAGCTGCCGTGGCTGAAATCGATCGGCTGCTACACGGAAATCGTCTCCTACAAGACGAGGCTCTTTGTACCCAACGAGGGTGCCTCGGAGGTGATCGCCCGCCTGACGGCACAATCGGACGGCTGACGCCGCCACAGTGCAAAGCGCGGTACAAGGTGCAGTGCATGTCGCTGCGCGAGCTACGAAGCAGAAGGGAAGGGGGAGCGGGGAGGGTGTTCGGCGAGGGATTTCGTCGGACACCAACCACGCTCAGGAGACTGGCAATGACCCAGACCGTCAAACTCGCGAAGCTGAAGCAGTCCGAGAAGAACGTCCGCACGACGCAGCCCAAGAACATCCCCGCCATGGCCGCCAGCATCCGGGCGCGCGGCATCATCCAGAACCTGCTGGTCACGCCGTCGAAGCCCCGCGGCTCGTTCGAGGTGATCGCCGGCGAACGCCGTTTCCTCGGAGCCATGATGCTCGCCGAGGCGGGTGAAATCGTCGCGGCCGACTACGACGTGCCCGTCAAGATCGTCGTCGGTGACGACAACGACCTGCGCGAGCTCTCACTGACCGAGAACTTCCAGCGCGAGGTGATGACGCCGGCGGAGGAGTGCCGCGCGTTCCAGCACTTCCTGCAATCGGACGGCGACATCGATGCTGTCGCCAAGCGCTTCGGCCAGACCCGCCGCTTTATCGAGGGTCGCCTCCGGCTCGCCAACCTCGCGGAGCCGGTATTCGAGGCGCTGGCGAACGGCGAGATCACCCTGGACATGGCGAAGGCCTATGGTTCGACCGAGGACCGCGCGAAGCAGGAGCGCGTCTTCGCCCAGTATCGGCACAGCGCTTACATCAACGCCGACCAAATCCGCCGCGCCATCTCGAACGACACCATGAAGGCGACTGACCCTGTCGCGATCCTGGTCGGCGCTGACGCCTATGTCGCCGCTGGCGGGCGCATCGAGCGCGAACTGTTCAACGAGGACGGCGACCGCTGGTCGGATCCCGAGATCGCGCAGTCGCTCGCCGGCACGATCATGGAAGCCGAGGCCAAGCGTCTCGGTGAGGAACATGTGGGTCGGATCGGGTCCGAATGCCGTCTCCGATCCGCGCGCGCACCGCTCCCCCACAGCCGCGACCTTCCGCATCGTTGCTATCACCGAACAGGCCGGCGCCGTCGCCGACCCGCGGGCACGAGAAGGGCGCCACCCCAACGGCAAGTACAGGGTCTGCCCCTACGATAGCCCGACAAACGCCGTGATCGGGGCGTCGACCACCGGCATGGGCGCCTTCGTCGTCGCCGACCCGGTCTACCGCGCAGGCGAGATGGGCCAGTACGCGAACAAGATGCGAGTGGTGCCGGCGACAGCCGCTGCGCCGACCGTCACCGGCTCCGATCGCGTCGGATCGGGTGCGCTGTCCGTCGCGGACCCGAGGCCGCGGGGGCTGACGCGCGGCGACCGGCAGAATTACCTGTCGCAGAGCCACTACGGCATCGTGGGCTGGACCCAGCACACCAAGGCGATCCCCGGCCACGCCAAGGACAACAACGGCAGCTGGTCGATCGCCGACCCTCGCGAAGCCGATGAACCGACCGAGGGAAACCCCACGGCACTACCCGCCAAAGACGATCGCCTGGTCGCGCGCATCGTCGCGCTCGACGGTACATGGCACCGCCCGTTCACCTCGGCCGAACTCCTCGTCATCCAGGGGATTCTCGATCCCACCGAATATGTCGACCTGATCGGCACGTCCGACGCCGAAAAGCGCGAATGGGTCGGAAACGCCATCCCGCCGCCCGCGTCCTGCAGCATTGCCACGACCGTCGGCGAAACGCTGCTCCTTGCGGACTCCGGTGAGCGGTTCACGCTTTCGCCTCGCGAGATCTGGGTGAAGCCCGGCGCGCTGGCCCTCACTATCGACAACCGCCAGGCGGCGTTCGATCTCGACGGGATCGACACATGGTTCATGTGATCGATCGCTCGGCACGCGCCGACGTCCGCAATCCGATCCTCAGCCTGCCGGCGATCGCCGCGCTTCGCGATCTCGAACCGGCCGCCCAGGAGGCGCTCCGCCTCGTGCTGCTCGACCTGCAGCTGGACGCGCGTCAACGTGCCGAGAAAAGCTGGCGGACGCACAAGCCGCCACTCGCAGCCTATTGGTCGGCCGTCGGAGTCTATGCAGGCCACATCGCCCGGTGTCTCAACCGTCCCCGCCCACGAACGAGGCCGCAGACGCGACGGTGCGACCCGTCATGCTGACCGATCGAACCCAGCGCTGGCGGGACCGGCGCAGCCTGTTCGTCTCCGGCGACACCATGATCGACCCAAGCCGCTACGCCGTCGACATCGTCGACCACACGACCGCGCGCGCCTTCATCTCCGACCACCACTATCTTCCGCGCTACCCCGCGGCACAGGTCGCCGTAGGGCTGTTCGGCCCAGGCGCAGCCGGAAGGCCTGCTCTATCTGGGCTTATCGTCTTCGGGGTGCCGGCGACAGGAGCCGTGATCACCCGCCACGAGCGTCGCGTTCGGCGCTGGACCGCTTGGGACGCCCGACCTCGCCGGCCGCCGGTCACCCACCCGACCGACCGCCCTCCGCGTCTCCTGACGAGCCGAGGACGCGCCTCCGAACATGCGCCCCGCCCGGCCGACGGAAAGATATTGCCCGTTTCCGGAAAGAAGTTTCCGGCGCGGGAGCGCCCCGTCAGTCGATCGTCACCCGAACGGGACGAGACCCGCCAGGGGCTCGGTGAAGCGAAGCGGAATGAGCGGCGGTCCCGGCTCGGCCGGGAGACGGCCTGCCTCGCCTGACCCTTGTTCCTCGTCACTTGATCTGACCTGTGCGAAGAAGGTCTTTCCCCAACGCTGCCAAGATCGATGGCCAGCCTCGACGCGACGATCTTCGGCACCGTGACCCGCGATGCGAACGCGAAGACGAGCGCCGAGTTGTCCTCGTTCAGCTCAGCATCGTGATGCCGCGAGCCAGCAGGGACGCCGCGAGCGTCAGCATGACAATACCAACGAACGCATCGAGGACGCGCCACGCGGCTGGTCGAGCAAAGACCGGCTCGAGGAGGCGGGCGCCGACGCCAAGCGCTGCGAACCAGCTAAAGCTGGCCGCACAGGCGCCAGCCACAAAGATCGGGCGCAGTTCGGCCGGCTGGCTCGATCCGGCCGCGCCCATCAGAAGCACGGTATCGAGATAGACATGCGGATTGAGGAAGGTGAAGGCCGCTGCCGCCGCCAGCGCGCGGCGGAGCGTCACATCCGGCCCGGCACCCACGACCATGGCATCAGACGACGCCATCCGACGCAGCGCTTTCACCCCGTAACACGTGAGAAAGGCGGCACCGCCGAACGTCAACGCCGCGGTGAGCTGGGGCATCGCCCCGAGAAACGCGCCGACGCCGGCGACCCCGGCTGCGATGAGCACCGCATCGGCGCAGCCGCAGAAGAGCACGATCGCGCCGACATGCTCGCGCCGGAGCCCCTGCCGGAGCACGAACAGATTCTGCGCGCCGATTGCCATGATGAGCGCGGCGGACAGGAGGACTCCCGACGCGAACGAGGAAATGAGGTTCGTCATGGTCACACCCTGCGGCACGATGCCGGGATAGAGAAACTTGTTCGCCTACGCCCGATGAAGCAAAGCTTCATCGATGTTCGATTACGCTTCGATCGCCGCGGTTGCCGCAGTCGTCCGCGAGGGCACCTTCGAGCGGGCTGCGGTCGCGCTTCGTGTCACGCCATCGGCGGTATCGCAGCGCGTGCGCGGGCTGGAGGAGCGATTGGGCTCGATTCTTATCCGTCGAGGGCAACCGTGCGAGGCAACCGAACTCGGGCGTAAGCTGTGCGCGCACTACGATCAGGTGCGGCTGCTCGAGCACGACCTGGATCCAGAGTTAGGACGCGCGGCGCGGCACGCGGCCGTTCCGCCCGTCCTGACGATCGCCGTCAACGCCGACAGCCTGGCGACATGGTTTCACGCCGCCTTGGCCGCATTTGGCCGACAGGGAGACGTGTCGCTCGATCTCAAGTTGGACGACGAGGCGCACACCGCCGAGCGCCTTCGGTCCGGGGAGGTGCTCGCTGCAGTGAGCGCCGATGCCGACCCGGTACAGGGATGTCGGACGACCAGACTGGGCGCATTGCGTTATGCGGCCTGTGCCAGTCCGGAGTTCATCATCCGGCATTTCGACGCGGGCGTGAACGGCGCGAGGCTCGCGCGAGCGCCGTACCTGCAGTTTGACCGGCGGGATGGCTTGCAAGCGCGGTGGGCGCGCGAGGCGTACGGAACCGAGCTCGCCGCCCCGGTCTTCTGGGTGCCCTCGACTTATGCTTTCCTTGACCTGACCCTCTCAGGGCTGGGGTGGAGCCTGCATCCGGTGCCGATGGTCGAGGCTCATATCGAAGCTGGACGGCTCGTCGAGCTCCCGCCCGGCCTGCGCATCGACGTGATGCTCTATTGGACGGTCGCGCGGCTTCATTCCGGCGCGCTCCGCGGTCTCACCCAAGCCGTCAAAGGCGTCGCTTCGCGAGAACTTGGCGGAAGCTGATCCCACATCTAGGTGAACCCGTCGCCATGCGAAGAGGCCCGGGAGCCGAGGCTCCCGGGCCGACCCGCGTTCGTCAGAAGGGGATGTCGTCGTCCTCGTTGTCCTGCGGAGCCGCCTGCTGCTGGCGGGACTTGCCGTAGGAGAGGAAGGTCACCTCGTCGGCGATGATCTCGACGCCGAAGCGCTCGATCTTCTCCTGGTCGGTCCAGCGGGTGTAGTGGATGCGGCCGCGGATCATGACCTTCTGACCCTTCTCGACGTTGTCGGCGACCGACTTGCCGACGCCGTTGAAGCAGGTGACCCGGTGCCACTCGGTATCCTCGATGCGGCGGCCGCTGTCGTCCCTGAGGACCTTGCCCTCGCTGTCGCGCTTCGGGCGCGAGGTCGCGAGGCTGAAGTTGGTGATCTTGGTGCCACCGGTGGTGGTGCGGGTCTCGGGCGCGTTGCCGACGTTGCCGGCGAGGATGACGAGGTTCTGCATTTCGAGGTTCCTTCTGTTCGCCGGGGGTCCGTTCCCTCGACTGAACACCGTCGAAGACGGCCAGGACATGGCGTCCACCGGAGCGCGCAGACGCGAAGGGGAACCTGCGATCGGAGGAGTGGTGCGGGCAGCCGCGCAGCGGCAACTCGGTCCGAACGATCGCGGGTTGGACGCCACGGACGGCCGGCTTAGGTCGTTCAGAAAAAAGAGGGGATGACCACCACGGGCGATCAGCCGGGCAACCGAACAGAGGATCCTCAAGCTCGCCGCCGCGATGCCCTGCAACCCTCGCAGCCCCGCTCGTCATGCAGCTCTGTCGCCAGCTCGGTGCAATTCGCCGGTTCGATGCCGGCGAGGCCAATCATGCGGGCATGTAGCCGGAACCGAAGCCGGTGCCGGCACTTCCGGCCACGGCGTCGCGTGGTGGCGCAGTTCGATAGGGCAGGGTTGGTCAGCCGGCTTTCCTCCCCGCGGCGCCAGAAGGTGAGCGCCAGCGCAATCGGCTGATAGCGAGTCCGCCTCGACTATTTTGCAGGTCGGGCAAAGCGAGATGATCCACGAGACGAGCGGAAACAACCACGTCGGCTTTGCGTCATAAACGGAGCTGCAGTGCGCTTACCGGATAAGCTCAAGCTCTAAGTTTGAGACCTTGATTTTCTTCCACTCACGATCTGCGGTAAGGGCAGGGACGCCAAGCTGCAGCGCCAGTGCCAAGCATGATCGGTCGCCCAGGCCACGACCGTACTGGCGCGTTTGCGCGTGCAAGCCTGCGGCCGCGTAGGCGGCGCTGACATCGTGCGACCGGACGTCGAGACGAAGTTCGTCGAGGAGCTCGCGAACGGTTGGTTCATCGAGTCCACTGAGCAGGAGCTCCTTCACGACCTCCTGCAGATTGACCGCCGAGATCGCCGCGCGCCCAACATGAGACTCCACCTTGTCGGCTCCAGGCTCGTCGCGGACCAAGGCCAGCACGGCCGAGGCGTCCAGAACGGCCGAGGTCACGCGCCGTCTCCCCGACGATCGTCGGACTCATCATCACCCTCATCGGCGGCACGGTCGATCAGGAACTGATCGGTCGTCCGGTCATGCTTGGCATGCTCCCGGTACAAGGCCTTGGCGCGGGAGACGCCATGGCCGATGGGGGACAAGCGGACTTGGTCGTCCTCCAGAGTCAGGATGATCTTGGCATCGCCGTGCAGCCCCATTGCCTTGCGAACCGACAAGGGTAGGATCATTCGGCCGTTGCTTGCCACCCTGACATCGATGATCTGTGTCCCCACGGATTTATATCCCAGCCAATGCTCCTAGCGACCCAAGTGACAGAAACGCGCTTATGCCACAATCCCTTACGTTGACTGACGCGCAGCGGTGTCATGGGTGGTATGTCAGGCTGGGTATACCCTGTCGGCACACTGTGAGATGAGCAGCTTTCGCGTCCGATCAGGGTCGTTTGCAGCCATATTGAACAGCTGTGCTGGACGGTCTAGGCGCTGTCTGAACA
>NZ_CAHJWW010000022.1 GCF_903643035.1 Sphingomonas bacterium
GCGCAGGTCGCGCCCGCGCTCACCCGTCAGGCCGCCGCGCTGGAGGCGCTGCTGCCCCGGGCCACGTCCGTCGGCGGCGTGTGGCGCCTGCCGGACGGCGACGCCTATTACGCCGCCGCCTCGCGCTCCAACACCACCGTCGATACTGCGCCGGAAGACCTGCACCGCCAGGGACTGGCGCAGTGCGATGAGCTGATCGCGACGATCGACGCCCGGCTGAAGGCGCAGGGCATGACCGCGGGCACGGTGCAACAGCGGCTGGCAGCGCTCGACACCGATCCCCGCCTCATCATCCCCGAGGGCGAGGCCGGCCGCGCCCGACTGCTCGCGGAGGCGGAGCGCGAGCTTCAGGACATCATCGCCCGGCTGCCGCGCGCGTTCAACGATCCCGTGGTCGACCCGATCATCGTCCGTCCCGTCTCCGCCGCGGTGCAGGACGGCGCACCCGGCGCCTTCTATACCGAAGGCGTCGGCGGCGCGCCGGGCACCTACTCGCTCAACCTGAAGCGGAACAGCGACCTGCCGCTCTGGCGCCTGCCGACGCTCACCCACCACGAGAGCATCCCAGGGCATCACTTCCAGGCTTGCATGCTGCGGCACGCGCCCAGCCTGTCGCTGTTCCGGCGGATCGTGCGCTTCTCCGCTTACACGGAGGGCTACGGCCTGTACGCGCAGCAGGTGGCGGACGAGATCGGCGCGTTCGACCATGATCCCTTCGGGCAGATCGGCTACCTGCAGTCCGAGCTGTTCCGTGCCGCGCGGATCGTGGTCGACACGGGCCTCCACCACAAACGCTGGAGCCGCGAGCAGGCTGTCGCGTGGATGGTGGAACATGCCGGCGAGCAGCCCGCCGCGACCGAGCGCGAGGTTGTCCGCTACTGTGTGTACCCGGCGCAGGCGTGTAGCTTCAAGGTCGGCTCGAACAGCATCGTGGCGGCGCGCGAGGCGGCGCGGCGGCGGCTTGGCGGCCGCTTCGACGTACGCCGCTTCCACGATGTGGTGCTGCGGATGGGACCGATGCCGCTCAACGTGCTCGCCGCCGCCGCCGCCCGGATGAGCTGACGCGATCGGCGAGCCTGGCGGTACGGCGCTCCGGCGGAGCCCGCCTGGGCTGGCGCGTCAGGCGTTGACGTCGGCCCAGGTCTTCAGCTTCGCCTCGATCCGCCCCAGCAGTCGCGCGGGGGCTCCGTCGAGCTGGCGGCCAAGCCGGTGGATCAGGCTGACCGTGGTGTGCTCCAGTTCCGCCTCGCGTAGCGGGCGGACGACCAGCGTGCCTTCCTCGAGTTCCGCGACCACCGCGATGCGCGGCAGCAGCGTGACGATCTGGCCGGCCCGCACCAAGTCGCGCATGACTTGCAGCGAGCTGCTGACAATGCTCGGTTCGAGCCAGGTCTGCGCACGCTTCTCGGCGACGTTCAGCAGGTGGCGGATGTGGAAACCGGCCGGCGGCAGGCACAGCTTGAAGCTGCGCAGCTCGGACAGCGTCAGCGAAGCCATCGCCGCGGCGGGGTGGCTCGGCGCGCAGACCACCTCCAGTGGCTGCGCCAGCGAGGTCCGCGTCCGGATCTTCGGCTCGTTGGACGTATTCAGGATCATCCCGATATGCGCCTCATCCTCCAACACCATGCGGACGATCTCGCTGGTCGTGCCGCTCAGGATCGAGACCGCGACGCCCGGGTTGCGCCGCTGGAAACTGTCGATCAGCTTGCCGAACGATCGACCGAGGAAGCCCTCTCCCACGGCCAGGTCGACGCGACCGGTCTTCACCTCGCGCAGGTCGCGCAGCCGGCTCAGCAGCGCCTCGCGGTCGGCGAGCTGGTCCCGATAATAGTCCAGGGTCATGCGCCCCGCCTGGGTGAGGCAGATGGACCGCCGCCCACGCTCGATCAGGAGAATGCCAAGCTCATGCTCCAGCTGCGCGATCTGCCGGCTGACCGACGATGTGGCGACGCCGATCTTCTCGCTCGCCAGCCGCATTGATCCCAGCCGGGCGGCCTCGTAGAAATAGCTCAGCGCGCTGTCCAGCAAGTCTCGCCTCCGATCACCGGCATGATGCCCATCCCTTGCGGCCAACGCAATGATGTTGGCGGTATCCTACGATTGATGCGCGGTAGGCTGGGACGCCACAGGGTCTGCGGATCTGCCGTCGCATCAGCGGCGCAAGCGTACGATTGGTGAGGGGAGACGGTGTTGAGCGACAAGCGTGCCCGCGTCGGATGGCGCGGCTACATCCCCGCCATCGTCACGCCCTTCGCCGCCGACGGCGCCATGGACCTGAATGGCCTGGGCGTTCTCCTGGAGTGGCTGCATGCGGAAGGCATGCACGGCCTGGTCGTCGCGGGAACGACAGGCGAGTGGACCAGCCTGAGCGGAGAGGAGCGCGCGGCGCTGTTCGCCGCCGTCGGCGCGCAGATGCGCGGCAAGCTGCCGCTGCTGGCCGGCTGTACCAGCTTCACCGCGCGCGAGACGATCGCCTTTGCGGAGGCGGCCGCCGCGAGCGGCTTCGACGGCATCCTGGTCACGCCGCCGCCGTACATCCGGCTCGGCGACGAGGAGATCTACGCCTACTACGCCGCGGTCTCCGCCGCTGTCGCCTTGCCGGTCTGCGTCTACAACTGGCCGCCCGGCACCGGCGGCGATATGCCGGTCGATCTGCTTGAGCGGATCGCCGATCTGGACGGCGTCGTCGCGATCAAGCAGTCCACCGGTGACCTGCGCCGCTTCACCGACACATTCTTCCGGCTCGGCGACCGCGTCCGCGTCTTCGGGCACAGCATGGACGAGCACGGCCTTGCCTTGCTGCAGGCGCGCGGGGGCGACGGCACGATGGGTGCCGGCGGTGCGCTCGGTCGCATCCACGCCGACTTCTACAACCATCTCTGGGCGGGCGACATCGAGGCCGCGCGCGATTGCGGCCGCAAGGACCGGATCGCGCTCGACGCATGGTATACGCGCGACCTGGTGGGACGGTTCGGGGCCGGGCCGGCGATACTCAAGGCCGCGTTCAACCTGCGCGGCCTGCCCGGCGGCCACGTCCGCGAACCGCTCCGCGACGTGTCGCGCGACGACCGCGCGAAAATCGAGAACACGCTCGTCCGGATCGGCTGCCTGGCTTAAGCGCGTCGCCGCAGCCGCGAGGTCGGCGCATGGCCTGGCCTAACCGCCGTCGGAGGAGAGAGCCAACCGTGGACAACCGCATCCTCGGAGACCCGGGCACGCCGGACTTCCAGGTCGGACGCTACCCGTTCTTCCTGCTCAATCGACTGGCCGGACGCTACAATGGCGTGATCGAACCTCGGCTGCGTTCGATCGGGCTTGATGTCCCGTCCTGGCGCGTACTGATGGTCCTCGGCGAACGCCAGCCAAGAGGGGTGCGCGACATCGCCGACGCCGCCGTCATCCCGTTGTCGACCATGACGCGGATCGTCCAGCGGATGGTGGCCGCGGGCCTCGTCGCATCGAGCGGCAGCGCCGAGGACGCGCGGGTCACGCAGGTCTCGCTGCGGGCGCTCGGCGAGGAGAAGCTGTCGGAGGCGCGGGCGATCACCGCCCCGATCTACGCGCGTATCATCCGCGGCTTCACGCGCCGCGACTTCGACCGGCTGCTCGACCTGCTCGACCGGATGCACCGCAACCTCACCGACCTGGAATGACGGGCGCTTGCCCCGGCTCTCAATACGGTTTAGGCTTAAAGCATATTAGGAGCAGCGTCCGATGCGGGTTGCATGTCTTGGCGGCGGGCCGGCGGGATTGTATTTCGCGATCTCAATGAAGTTGCGCGACCCGGCGCACGACATCGTCGTGATCGAGCGCAACAGGGCCGGCGATACCTTCGGCTGGGGCGTCGTGTTCTCGGACCAGACGCTGGCCAATCTGCGCGCCAATGATCCGGCAAGCGCCGAGACGATCGCCGGAAGCTTCGCGCACTGGGACGATATCGAGGTGGTGGTCGGCGACCATGTCGAGCGCTCGGGCGGGCACGGTTTCATCGGCATCGGCCGCAAGCGGCTGCTCGTCATCCTGCAGGAGCGCGCGCGCGAACTGGGCGTCCGGCTCGAGTTCGAGAGCGAGATCAACGCCGATCTCGCGCTTTATGATGGTTACGACCTGATCGTGGCGGCCGACGGCGTCAACAGTCGCATCCGCGGCGCCAACGAGGATCGTTTCGGCGTCGAGATCGACACGCGCGCCAACAAGTTCATGTGGCTCGGCACGCCACGCCTGTTCGACGCGTTCGCCTTCCTGTTCGAGCAGACGCCGCACGGCTGGATCTGGGCGCACGCCTACCGCTTCGACGCGACCCGCTCGACCTTCATCGTGGAATGTTCGGAGGCGACCTGGCGGGGGCTCGGCTTCGCGGAGATGGAGCAGGCGGACGCGATCGCCGCCTGCGAGGCGATCTTCGCACGCCATCTCCGGGGCGAGCCGTTGCTCACCAACGCGGCGCACCTGCGCGGCTCCGCCGCGTGGATCAATTTCCGCCGCGTCGTGTGCAAGACCTGGTCGTTCGACAATGTCGTGCTGCTCGGCGATGCCGCGCACACCGCGCACTTCTCGGTCGGATCGGGAACCAAGCTGGCGCTCGAGGACGCGATCAAGCTCGCTGAGGTGATGAGCCGCACGGGCGCGGCCGATCGGGAGGGAATGGTCGCGGCGCTCGCCGAGTATCAGCGCGAGCGGCAGGTCGAGGTGCTCAAGATCCAGAACTCGGCGCGCAACTCCACCGAATGGTTCGAGACGCTCGATCGCTACATGGGCTTCGCACCCGAACAGTTCGCCTACTCGCTGCTGACCCGCTCGCAGCGGGTCAGCCACGAGAACCTGCGGCTACGCGACCCGCGCTGGCTCGCCGGCATCGAGCGCTGGTTCGGCGCGCAGGCGGGCGTGAACGACGACCGTCCGCCGATGTTCGCCCCGTACGCGCTGCGGAACCTGCGATTGGCCAATCGCGTCGTCGTCTCGCCGGTGCTGACTTATGCGGCGGGGTCGGACGGCGTGCCGGGCGATTTCCACCTTGTCCATTACGGCGCACGCGCGACGGGGGGCGCGGGGCTCGTCATGGTGGAGATGACCGCCGTGTCGGAGGACGGCCGGATCACGCCGGCCTGCCCCGGGCTCTACAGCGACGCGCAGACGCTCGGCTGGCGCCGGGTGACGGACTTCGTGCATGCCGGCAGCAGCGCCATGATCGGCGTCCAGCTCGGCCATGCCGGCGCGCGCGGCGCGACCCTGCCCGGATCGATTCAGCCTGACCGGCCTTTGCCCGACGGCGGCTGGCCGCTGCTTGCTGCTTCGCCGCGGCCCTATCTGCCGGGCGGCCGCATCCCCGAGGAGATGGATCGCGTCGACATGGATCGGGTGCGCGACGACTTCGTCGCGGCAACGCGTCGCGCGATCGCCGCGGGTTTCGACGTCATCGAGCTTCAGGCTGGGCACGGTTTCCTGCTCTCCAGCTTTCTCACGCCGGTCCTGAACCACCGAAGCGACGATTACGGCGGCGCGCTGGAGAACCGGCTGCGCTACCCGGTCGAGGTCGTGCGGGCGGTACGCGCCGCCTGGGGCGAGGACCGCGCGCTCGCGGTCCGCATCTCGGCGAACGACTGGGTCGGCGAGGCCGGCGTGACGCCCGCCGAGGCGGTGCTGATCTCAACCGCGCTGCGCGACGCAGGCGCCGATCTGATCGATGTCTCGGCCGGCGAGACCGCGCCCGATGCGCGACCGGTCTACGGCCGCATGTTCCAGGTGCCGTTCTCCGACCGCATCCGCAACGAGGCGGCTTGCGCGACCATGGCGGTCGGCAACATCTTCGAGGCCGATCACGTCAACTCCATCCTCGCCGCCGGTCGTGCCGACCTGGTCGCGCTCGGCCGTCCGCACCTTGCCGATCCCGCCTGGACGATGCGCGCCGCCGCGCAAGCCGGCTACCGTGGCCTGGCCGTACCCACCACCTATGCGGCGGGCCAGGCCCAGCTCGCGCGGAGCTTGCAACAGGCGCCGAAGCCGGCATGACGGAGACCATGGTCGCCATTGCGCGAGAAAGGGTTCCGATGGCCGATCGGATCCGCGAGAAGCACGACGGCGCGCTGGCCGGACGCATGGACGTGCGCGTCTGGCTGCGCCTGCTGAGCTGCTCGACGATCATCGAGAAGCGGCTGCGGCGCCGCTTCACCGAGCAGTACGCGACCACGCTCCCGCGTTTCGACGTGCTCGCGATGCTGGAGCGGCACCCCGAGGGCGTGACGATGGGCGCGCTGTCGCGGACGCTGCTCGTCTCGAACGGCAACGTCACCGCGCTCGTCCGCCAGCTGGAAGCGGCCGGACTGGCGTCGAGCCGCCCGGCGGCCGGGGATGCGCGCTCCTCGATCGTGGCGTTGACCGAACAGGGCCGCGTGCATTTCGCGGAGCTCGCCGATGCGCACCACGGCTGGATCGGGGCGATGTTCGCGGGCATGTCGCGCGAGGATCAGGTCGCGCTCTACGGCCTGCTCGCGACGCTGAAGCTCTCGATCGGCGCCGAGGTGCCGCAGGAGCCGGCGTGACCTTCGTCTCCCGCCAGGCCGTGCGGTTCGCCCACGTCGATGCTGCCGGGATCGTCTTCTACCCGCGCTACTTCGAGATGCTGAACGCGGCGATCGAGGATTTCTTCGCGGACGAGATCGGCGTCGATTTCGCGACCATGCATTTGAGCCGCGGCCTCGGCGTTCCGACGGTGAAGCTGGAGAGCGAGTTCGCGGCGCCGAGCCGCCTCGGCGACCCGCTCGACTTCCGGCTCGATGTCGTGCGGGTCGGCAGCAGTTCGGCGGAGCTGAGCGTCGAGGTGCGCTGCCGGGCCGAGTTGCGCCTGCGCGTTCGCGTCGTGCTGGTCTGCATGGTCCTCGCCACCGGTTCTCCCTGCGGTTGGCCGGACGACCTGCGGCCGCGGCCCGCCGCGGCGTTCACCTGACGGCGCGCGTCGTCGGCGTCCGTATCGTCAGCCTGCGACCACCGGGTGGCGGAGCCTGCCGATGCCGACGACCTCGGCCTCGATGAGGTCGCCCGGCCAGAGGAACTCCTGCGGCGAACGTCCTGCGCCCACGCCCTCGGGCGTGCCAGTGGCGATGATGTCACCCGGCTCCAGCGTGATGCCCTGGCTGATGTCGGCGATCAGCTCGTCGACCTTGAACAGCATGTGGCTGGTGTTCGAGCGCTGCTTCTCGACGCCGTTGACGGAGAGCCACAGGTCGAGCACCTGCGGATCGGGGATCTCGTCCGCGGTGACGATGCACGGCCCCATCGGCGCGTAGCTGTCCTGCCCCTTAGAGTAGATCCACTGCCCCGCGCGCCGGTTGTCGCGCGCGCTCATGTCGAGGCATACGGTGTAGCCGAAGACATGAGCAAGCGCGCCCTCCCTGTTTACGCGCTTGGCGGTGACGCCGATGACCGCGGCGAGCTCCACCTCCCAGTCGAGCTGTTTCGTGATCTTCGCGTCGTGCAGGACAGGCTCGTCCGGCCCGATCACGCTGGTCGGCGGTTTGGAGAAGATCACCGGCTGCTTGGGCAGATCGGGCGACGTGTCGAGCGCCGCGGCCGACTCCGCGACATGATCGATGTAGTTGAGGCCAATGCCGAAGATGTTCTTGCGCGGGCGCGGGATCGGCGCGAGTAGCCTGACGTTCGCGAGTGGCGGCGCGCCGTCGACCGGCCAACGACCTTTCGCCTCGTCGAGCAGCGTCGCCAGCTCAGTCAGTGCCACCGGCCCCAGATCGATGAAGTCCAGCATCCGGTGCGGCAGGACGCCGCCCGCGCGTGCGCCGAGCTTGGCCACGTCGATGACGAGATTGTCGACAAGCACGCCGAGCCTGCCCTCGCTCTCGACGGTGGCGCGATAGGTCACGAGACGCATGGCAATCCTTTCGTCGGGTCCGGTCAGGCGAGGATCGTCTGGCGGCCATCGTTCTCGGCGAGGCCCTCGGCGCGGTAGAGGCCGAGCGCGCACATCACCGGCAGGTCGTGGAACGAGAACAGGCAGGCGTCTTCGCGCGCCGATCCGTTGACATGCTCATGCCACGCCCAGCTCGGCACGCAGAAGATGTCGCGCTCCTTCCAGTCGAGCCGCTCGCCGTTGACGATCGAGTATCCCGATCCCTTCGCGCACTGGTAGAGGAAGCTGCCGACCTCCCGGTGAGCCCTGGTGTGCTCGCCGGCACGCAGCATCTGCATCGCAGCACCGATCGTGGGCATGACCGCACCCCCGGTCGCCGGGTTCACATAGTCCATATGGATGCCGTCATAGGGCGACCCGTCGCTGACCCGCGCGAGGCGCTGGAGCGCCTCGTAGGTCGGCCCCCACTCGTACTTGAGCAGCGGCGAGTAGCGCTTAGACCAACTCTCCCCGGCCGGGCGCAGCGCCGCCGACGCCCAGGTTGCGGTCGTGTCGTCGATCGGGAAGGAGACGACCTGCTGCAGATCGGGATGGACCTCGTAGAAGTTCGCTTCCAGCGCGTTCATCAGCGGGATGTCGAGCCCGTCCTGCCAGATGCACGTCGTGCCGCCCGCGTCGACCCCGTGCTCGTGCCAGGTGCCGTTGGGCGTCAGCACGAAGTCGTTCGCGCCCAGCGTCATCTTGTGGCCATCGACGTTGGTGAAGGCGCCGCGGCCCTCCATGATGAAACGCAGCGCGGAGGCCGAATGACGATGGCTCGACGCGCACTCGCCGGGACCCATCACCTGAAGGCCCGAGTAGAGCCACCCGACCGCGGCGACGACGTCGCCGCGCCCGGGATTGGCGAGGTACACGACCCGCCGGCCGGCCTGCTCGGGCGTGACAAGGTCCAGTGCGCGCAGCACCGCGCCGCGCAGATCGTCGAAGCGCCAGACCATCGGCACGGAGGCCGACCGCGGCTCCCACGGCTCGATCTTGTTGGCGACAGTCCAGAGCGCGCCCGCGTTGCGGCTCTCCAGATCGTGGTAGAAATCCTTCAGTTCGGCGGTGTCGGTCACGTTGGCCCGGCCCGCTACGTCCTCGCGATATTGATCGTAGCTCGCCGTCGCCATGATCTTTCTCCGCTTGGCCGAAACTGTTATAGGTTTAAAATATATTCCGTGGCGATGTCAATGCGGCGCCAAGGCCGCTCCAGGTCCAACGAAGGAAGATCCACATGCTCTACACGGCTGCGGTGGTGCAGGCGGCGGCGGTGCCGTTCGATGCGATGGCGTCGGCGCGCAAAGCCGCCGCGCTCACGCGCGAGGCCGCCGGCGGCGGCGCACGGCTCGCGGTATTTCCAGAGGTCTTCATCGGCGGCTATCCCAAGGGCTGCTCCTTCGGCACCCCGGTCGGCCTCCGCCGGGCGGAGGGACGCGACGCCTTCCAGCGCTACCACGAGGGCGCGATCGACCTGGACGGCCCCGAGATCGCGGTGATAGCGGAGGCGGCCGCCGAGACCGGGCTGTTCCTGGTGATCGGCTGCCTGGAGCGCGACGGCGGCACGCTCTACTGCACCGCGTTGTTCTTTGACGGCAGCGAGGGCCTGATCGGCAAGCACCGCAAGCTGATGCCGACAGGGGCGGAGCGGCTGATCTGGGGCTTTGGTGACGGCTCTACCATGCCCGTCTTCGACACGGCGCTCGGGCCGATCGGCGCGGTGATCTGCTGGGAGAACTACATGCCGGCGCTCCGCTTGGCGATGTACGACAAGGGGATCGGGCTCTACTGCGCGCCGACCGCCGACGATCGCGACACCTGGGCCTCCTCGATGCAGCATGTCGCGCTGGAAGGACGCTGCTACGTCCTGTCCGCGTGCCAGCACATCACCCGCGGCGCCTATCCGGCCGACTATGAGTGCGCGCTCGGTGACGAGCCCGACACCGTCCTGATGCGCGGCGGCAGCCTTATCGTCAGCCCGCATGGTCAGATCCTCGCCGGACCGGACTTCGCGGGCGAGACCATCCTCTACGCCGAGATCGATACCGCCGAGATCGTACGCGGGAAGTACGACTTCGACGTGGTCGGCCATTACGCCCGGCCGGACATATTCCGGCTAGTCGTGGACGAGGCGCCGAAGTCGGCCGTCGTCCGGCAGGGCTGAGCCGGTGCAGTTCGACATGCGCGCCCTGCCCAAGGTGAGCCGCTACAAGATACTGAGTTCGTGCGTGACGCCGCGTCCGATCGCCTGGATCACGTCGCTCTCGGCCGACGATGTCCTGAACGCGGCGCCCTACAGCTTCTTCAACATGCTGGGCGACGACCCGCTGACGATCGCGGTCGGCCTGCTCAGGCACGGCGAGGGCCGGCTGAAGGATACCGCGGCCAACATCCTGGCGAGCGGCGAGTTCGTCGTGAACTTGGTGGACGAGGCGCACGGCGCGGCGATGAACCTGACCTGCGTCGACGCGCCGCCCGAGGTCGACGAGGTGGCGCTCGCCGGGGTCGCGATCGCGCCGAGCGTTGTCGTCAAAGCGCCGCGCATAGCGACCGCGCCCGCAAGCTTCGAATGCCGGACGCTGCACGCGATCGAGACCGGGCCCCGCCAGGTCGCTGTGATCGGCGAGGTCCTGTACGGCCACCTCCGCGACGCGTTCGTTCAGGACGCGGAACGGCTCTACATCGACACGCCCGCCATGAAGCTGTTGGCGCGGATGCATGGCTCGGGCTGGTATAGCCGGCAGACCGACCTCATCCAGATGAACCGCCCGAGTTGGGCCGAAATGAAGGGGCAGTAACGGTCAGTCCTCTCGTCCCAGCTCCTCATTCCCCTGTCCCGGCGCCGAATTTCGGCACGGATAGAGCCGTACACTCTCGCCCAAGGTGGGCGGACGACGCTGACGCCGCCGGCACGGGTCGTGGCCGGGAGGGTTTGGCGTGCATGGCCGGCACGCGGATGTCAGGTTGGTGACGGCAAGCCCCGGAGACGCGGGAAGTGGCGAAGCCGATCGGTCTTCAGCTCTCAACGACATGGTGGATGGCTCGGCCCTGCGTCCCATGCCTGCCTTCCGGACTGTCGGTAATGACATGGCCGGCGCTGGCAGGGTCGCGGGCGATCGAGTCAGCGGGTGATCGAGTCAGCGGGCCATGGCGCGCGTGAAGGCCATGATCTGGTCGGCCTGCGCGCCGATCGCGCCTGCGATGCCCGGGTCGGCGAGGGTACCGGCGGCGTCGAACGGTGTCTGCTCGATGCTGTTGACGGCAATGCCGACCGGCGTGGGCCAGCCCCGCATGGCGTGAACGATCCCACGCAGCGCGGACAAGGTGACGCCGCCCGCCTGCCAGCCAGCGGCCGAGACAACGAGGTCGACCGGGCGGCCATCGAAATACGCGCGCACGTCGCCGCGCAGATCCTCGAGCAGGTCGATCGCGTTCTTGACGAGCCCCGACACGCCGCCGTGATAGCCGGGCGTGCCGATCACCAGCCCGTCGCAACGTCGCACCGCCTCGACGAACGCACGCTGCGCGGCGTCGCGTTCGGGCTTCTCGGGCGCGAAATGCGGCAGGGCGGCGAGTTCGGCACCCCCGAACAGCTGCGTGTCGGCGCCTTCGCCGCGGCAGCGGTCGAGCACGGCCGCGACCAGCCGCTCGGTCGATGACCCGGGACGGGTGGTGCCGCCGACGCCGACGATGCGCAGCGCGCTCACGCCACAGGCCCGTGGTAGAGCCAACGAAGCCGGGCGGCCATGCGCTTCTCCTTGCTGGCGAAGACCATCACGACGCCGTCATGCCACCGTCGGCGACATGCTCGGTGCCGGTGATGAACGACGACTCGTCGGATGCGAGGAACACCGCGAGGTTGGCGATCTCCGCCGGCTCGACCATCCGCTGCAGGGGGATCTGGCCGACATTGCCGCCGCCGTCCTCGTCCGTCGCGACGACCATCATCGGCGTCTTCACATAGCCCGGATGGATCCGCTGA
The DNA here is from genome assembly GCF_903643035.1 of Sphingomonas bacterium. Lineage (GTDB taxonomy): Bacteria > Pseudomonadota > Alphaproteobacteria > Sphingomonadales > Sphingomonadaceae > Sphingomonas. Next base: position 11,883 of record NZ_CAHJWW010000022.1, read on the forward strand.
CGCAATGATGGAGTCGTCCGATCCCACTCTCGCGCAGCTCGGCTGGAGGTCCTTCTTCAGCGAGCAGGCGTCCGCCGAACAGAGCCACCATTGCCAGCCTGTCCGCGTCATGTCGGTTCATCGCGGAAGGGTGACCGTCTCGGGCGAAGGGTTCGAGGGCTCGATCTCGTCCAGCTTCCCCGCGCAAGCGGGAGCGGAGGACCGACCCACCGTCGGCGACTGGTTGCTGATCGACCGGAAGACCCGAAGCCTGGTACGCATTCTCGATCGAACGAGCCTGTTCAAGAGGCCCGCCCCAGGCGATGAGCGCCGGGTCCAGCTCATTGCCGCGAACGTCGACACGCTGTTCATCGTCACGTCCTGCGATCGGGACTTTAACGTCGCACGTCTCGAACGCTATCTCGTGCTCTCGCGCGAGGTGGGAGTCCGGCCGGTGGTCGTCCTCACGAAAGCCGACCTGTCGCCTACGCCTGGGCTCTTAGTCGACGCGGCACGCGCGCTCCAGTCGGGGCTGCGGGTGGAACTGGTCGACGGGCGCGATCCGACGAGCGTCGCCCGGCTTGCGGGGTATTGCTGCCTCGGAACGACCGTCGCGCTGGTGGGATCGTCCGGCGTCGGCAAGTCGACCCTCGTAAACACGCTGAAGGGATCGGACAGCATCGCGACACAGGCCGTTCGCGAGGACGATGGCAAAGGCCGGCACACGACGACCGTCCGCGAGATGCATCGCCTTGCCGGTAGTGCGGACGGGGGCGGCTGGCTCGTGGACACGCCGGGCATGCGCGAGCTCCAGATGTCTGAAGTGGCCTCCGGCGTGACCGAGGTCTTCGACGACGTCACGGTCGTGACGCTCGAGTGCCGGTTCGCGAACTGCGCCCATGACGGAGAGCCCGGATGCGCCATCCACGCCGCGATGGCGGAAGGAGACCTTGATCCCGCTCGCGTCGAACAGTGGCGTAAGCTCGCCCAGGAGGATGCGGTGAACAGCGGCGCCGTGGCGGTTCGCCGCTCCCGCTTTGGAAAAGCCGGAAACAGGAGATGACGATTGGCGCATCTCTACCTTCGGGCGATGGAGTCCGAACGCAAACGATTATGGGCCGAATGCCGTCTGAAGGGGCTGGCCAAGGGCACGCCGGAACGGCTCCGGATCGAAGAACTCGACAAGCTATTGGCGGAGCACCGGGCGAAGCCGGCCAGCTAGGCAGGAACGAGCTCCCGCCTTTCGGGAACCTGTGGGCGCGGCGCGATGTCCGGATACGCGTCGATTCCGAGAGCGCAGCCTGATCAGCGTTGCTTCTTAGCCGTGGTCGCGGTGAAATCGGGGTCCTTGTTCGCCACCCAATCGACGAACTTGCGCACGTTGGGGTTGGCCAGCAGGGCCTCCACATCCGTCCCATGACGCTGCAGTTCGGAGTTGGTGAAATTGGCGATCAGCGTCTGCTGGCAGATGGGGTGCATGGGGACAACATCGCGCCCGCCCCGGCTCTTGGGCACGGGGTGGTGCCAGACGATGGTCTTGCCAGTAGGCCTACCACAAAGCCAGCAGACCACCACTGCCGCCGGAGCGTCGTCCTCGCGATGCATGTCGGCGTAGGGATCGTGCTTCGAATTTTTGCGGGCCATGCCTACCTGACTTCCTGAACTCGTGCGCAGCCCCGTAGCGCTGCGTCAGTCCTGATAGCGCAACGTGTTCGCGAACCCATCATTTGCTTTGGTCATCTTGGCGAGCTTCCGAAGGTTGGCCCGGACGTACCGATCGAAGCGTCGGTCATCATAGATGCCCGTTATCCGATACTCATCCTGAGCGTTCAGCTCCTTGAGCTGCGCAGCGAACGCCGCCTGCTCATCGGTGCACCAAGTGGTCTTCAGGGTTCGGCAGACCCATTCTTCGGCGGCTGCTTTGTCATAGTCGTCCTGAGCCTCATACCCTCGCCTGTCCGCCGCCGCTTGCTCGAGCCTCGCAGCCTTGCAACGGCTTTCCAGCCATTTGCGGACCAGTTCGCCATCCCACGCATTTGACGTTTTGCTCATCACGCTTTCAACCCCGACGGCGAGTTGCCTAGCTGAAAGCCGACGGTCTGGACACGGCGATAGAGCTGGAATTTAAAACCTTAACGAGTGTCCAGTTCCGGGAAGCCAAATCGGCAGCGGGAATGTCGCCTTGTGGGTCATCTCGACCAGCGCCACAGATCTATCGAGCAGAGCATACCGAACACACCTGCTATTGCGAACGACTTGCATGAACGCTAGGGCGCAGCGACGTCGGAGTTCCGGTGTTGGGTCGCAAAAGGTAAATCGTGTTGGGTGGCAGGTCGATAGTGATGGTTCGTTTGGCGACAAGCGCCATGATCCTTGCCGGTGGAGTAGCGGCAAGCCCCTGCCTCGCGGGCGGTGTGGCTCCGACCGATGAGCTGCGTCCCAGTCCTCCGACGCAGGACAAGGAAGGCCGGACATCCGGGTCGGAGGTCGTGGTGACAGGCCAGCGGCCCGACACGCAGGCCTCGGCCGGCACCAAGACCGATAAGCCACTGGCTGAGACGCCACAGTCGATCAGCGTCATCACCGATGCGACCATCGCCGACCGGGGGCTTCAGAACCTAGCCCAGGCGCTCCGCTACGTCGCCGGCGTGACGCCCGAGCAGCGTGGTTCGTCGGCAGAGGTGTATGACCTGTTCACCCTGCGCGGCTTTGCGGCGCCGGTGTTCCTCGACGGCCTCTACTATGTCTATCAGGCGGACGGCACCGGCTATGCCGCGGCGCAGGCCGATGTTTCGCGGCTTGACCGGGTCGAGGTGATCAAAGGGCCATCGTCCGCGCTGTACGGCCGGTCAGGCCCGGGCGGCCTCGTCGTGCAGGAGAGCAAGCTGCCGCTTGACCGCAGCATCTATGGTGCGGTCGCCGCGACTGGCGGAACCTTCGATCTCTATCGCGTCGACGGCGACATCGGCGGCCGCTTCTCCGACACGGCGTTGTGGCGCGTCTATGGCAGCGTCAACGGCGCGCACGACCAGCAACGCTATGGCACGCGGGCACGGCAGACCATCTCGGCGGCAACCACGCTCGGGAATGACACGTCGACCAGCCTGACAATCCTGGGCAACTACTCGCATGATCCACGCGACGGCAATTACGGCGTCTTCCCCGCGGTCGGCACACTGATTGCCAACCCGGCTGCCGGGAACCGTCCGATCTCCCAGAACTTCTACGACGGCGAACCCGGCGACTTCTTCTCGCGCCAGCAGGCCAGCGGTACCTACATCCTCCGGCACGAATTCGGGAGCAACTGGTCGTTCAAGGCGTCCGGGCGCTACCAATATGTGAAGAGCAATCTTGGCCTCGTCTACGTCTCGGGCACCGCGATCGACCCGACGGCGGCCGCTTCCACCGTTTACTCGCGCGCATCCTATTCGACGCGGGAAAGCAACAACGACTGGGTGTACGACAATCAACTCAGCGGCAAGGTGACGACTGGCCCGGTACAGCACGCGTTGCTGTTTGGGGTCGACCGCCAGGTGCTCCACTTCGACGAGACGTTCGGGTTCGGGTCGGCCACATCGATTGACGCCTACCATCCAGTTTACGGTACGATGGCGACGCCGCTCACCCCTGAGACGGTGCCCGATGTCTATCTCGGTCGTACGGTCACCCATCAGCGTCAGCAGGGTATCTACGCGCAGGACGAGATTTCCTGGGCCGGGCTGCGGCTGACGGTCAGCGGGCGGCAGGACTGGGCTGAGCAGGAGGCCAACGGCGGCGACACGCAGCACGACGCCAAGTTCACCTATCGCGTCGGCGCCCTCTACAAGACGGGCCTCGGCATCGCGCCCTATGTAGTCTATTCGACGTCGTTCCAGCCTCAGGCCGCGACCCTCGTTGATGGTGGTCTGGCTAAGCCATCGCTCGGCAAGCAGATCGAGGGCGGCGTCAAATACATCATGCCGGGCACCGAAATCCTCCTGACCGGTGCTTATTTCCACATCGAGCAGACGAACGTCCTGACCTACGATCCGGTATCCTTTGCCGCCTACCAGTCCGGCAAGGTGCGATCGGAGGGAATCGAGTTCGAGGTCAAGGCGCCGTTGCCCCACGGCTTCCACCTCGACGCCGCTTTCAGCCGGCAGAGCGTCAGGATCCTTGAAGACGAGGATCCACAAAACGTGGGCCACGGACCTCCCACCGTCGGTCGCGGCGGTACGTCGGCGGTGCTGACGTGGTCGCCCAGGAACGGCCCGCTCAAGGGACTGGAGCTTGGCGGCACCGTGCGTCATGTGGACCGCCTCTATGCCTATGGCAGCAACGACTCCCCATCCTACACGCTATTCGACGCGCTCGCCCGCTACGACCTCGGTGTTCTCGATGATCGACTCCATGGCGTCGAGATCGCCGTCAACGCCGCAAACCTGTTCGACAGGCGCTACCTGACCGGCTGTTACGTGAACTATAATTGGTGCTGGTACGGCTATCGTCGCACGGTCCAGGGGACGGTCAGTTACAAGTTCTGATCCTCACACAAGCAGAGCAGCCGCGTGATCGGGACCGCCATATTGACGGTCGCGGTCGGCGTGGCGCTCGTTCGGCTCGGCTGGAACCGTCGGTTGGCGCTGGCAATTGCCGGCTGGGTGCTGATTGCGGTAGCGATTGTCGCCTGCGCGCGCGAGTCCGGCGCCTGGGGCATGGCGGTCTGCGCCCTCGCGGGGATGGCTACAGCCTTTGCCGTGCTGCTCTGGTCGGGACGGGCGACACCGGTGCGAGCGTGGCGCCCAGACCGCCAGCGCCTGGCCGCAACGCCGGGGCAGGAGCCTCTAATGGTGGTGCGGCGAGCGTCCGTGTTCCTGCTGGTCGTGCCGGGCGGAGGCATCGCATCGCTGGTCTTTGCCGTCGGCGTTCAAGTGGCAGGGCGGCGAGCGGGATTGGGTGAGGCCGACGCCACCGCCTGCCTTCTTCTCCTGTTGCCGCTCCTATGGGCCAGCCTTTTGGCGTGGCAGATGACGCGGGACAATCCGCGCCGCATGGTCATCCCGCCTCTCCTCGTCGCTGCGTTCGGCGTTCTGTTGTGTGCGGCGCGGTGATCGAGGCGCCAGAGGCTGCAATCGGCTTGGTTCGGCGCGCGCTCGCCGGCCACGCTGCGGTGGGACTGCTCGCCGCAGCGCTGCTCTACGTGATATCACTCACGGGTACACTGGCAGTGATCCATGACCGGTGGCAGCGGTGGGAGCAGCCGGCAGTGCCGGAGTTCACCGGCCTGTCCCCGTCTGCGGCGCAGGCGGCGATTGTCGAGGCGTCGACGGCCGGCCGTGGCGGTCGCCTCGCCAGCAATGTTGCGTTGCAGCTGCCGACCGACGCTCTTCCAAGAGCAATCGTCACCACGGATGCCAGCGCCTGGTACGTGGACGGCGCTGGCCGGGCCACCGAGCAGGTGGCGGCCGACTGGACCGAGTTTGTGATCGCCTTGCACGAGCGCCTCCTCTTACCCGCATCATGGGGTTACGCACTAGTGGGTGCGCTTGGCGTCGCGCTCGCCTCGCTGGCGTTGACAGGTGTGCTCGCTCACCCCCGCATCGTGCGCGATGCCTTTCGCCTGCGATGGCGGCAGGGTGCTCACATCGCGCGCGTCGACTGGCACAACCGCTTGGGCGTCTGGACGTTGCCCTTCACGGTCGCGGTCGCGCTGACGGGCGGCGTCCTCGGTCTCGGCACGATCGGCTTCGTCGTGCTGGCGGACATGTACACCAAGGGAAGCCTAGAGCAGGCGTACGCACCGGTGTTCGGCGGGCCGACGGGGTCTGATGGCCGCGCGGCGCCGCTGCCGGATATCGTCGCCGCACTGATGACGCTGCGATCCTACGCCCATGATGCGACGCCGGCATCCGTCTCGGTGCAGGCGCCCGGCACACGAGGCCAGGTGATCCAGATCCTTGCGACGCATCCGCGCCGGTTGATCTACGGAGAAACCTACAGCTTCGACGCGCGCGGTCGTCTGCTGGGAAAGGTCGGCCTGTCGGACGGCGCGTCAGGCCAGCAAGCGATGGCGTCGGTCTATGGCCTGCACTTCGGCAATTATGGCGGCTTGGCGGTAGAGTTCGCCTATCTGCTGTTCGGAACCACGCTGTGCGTCGTGACGGCGACCGGCCCGTCCATATGGCTGCACAAGCGCCGACGCCGGGGACTAGCAAGCTCGTGTCTGTCGGCGGTATGGGATGTCGTCGTCTGGGGAACGCCGCTTCTCTTGATTCTGTGTTGGTGGGTGCGAATGATGGTGGGCGCTGAAATCGCGCTGACCTCATTTTTCATGCTGTTTGCCTTCACCGCTGTAGCTACGGCGGCTGCCCGGCCTGGGTGGTTCGGCACCGATCGGGTTCGGACGGTCTCGTTATTATTCGTGGCCGCGACCGGCCTTGCGCATCTTCTGCTGTTCAGACCGGCTCCCGCCGGCTCCGAAGCGATCGACGCCGTTCTCGTGCTTCTTCCATGTGCGACGCTCTGGACCCTGCACGTCATGCGTAAGACTGCGCTGTCTCCTTCAGGCCACCCCAGCCGAGCTGAATGAATGTGCGTTGCCGGGAGCGCGCTGTTCCTTGGGAATGTCGGCTTCTGGGTTTACTCGCCGAAAAGCTCCTTCTGGCTCTTGTCCAGTTCCTCGCCGTATCGGCGGCGGACGTAGGCTTCCGAGAGCAGGCCGAGCACCCGGCGCCCGTCATCCAGCACTGCGAGCTCGTCCGCGCCCGACGCATCGAAGCGCTTCATGACGGTCAGGATGGTCATGTCCGGCGTCAGCGCGGCGTCCTTGCTGATCGCCAGCGTGCCGATGGCGGCGTCGGATGACGTTCCTTCTACATAGGCGGCGGCGGTCTGCACGATCCCGGCGTAATGACCGTCGCCATCGACCAGGACCACGCGGCTGGTGGCGCCGAGCGCGAAGCGCTGGCGGAAGGCGGCGACCGAGGTGCTGGCATGGGTGGGGTGCGCCTCGCGCCGCATCATGCCGCCGGCGGTCAGCGCGCGGGTCCAGCCTATATCGCGCGCGCTCTTGATCGTCTCGCCGCGCAGGTGAAGCCGCCAGGTCGAGAAGGAATAGCCGAACAGCTCGCGCACGATCGTCGACGCCACGAGCGACGCCGCCAGCACCGCGCCGGTGAGCGAGAAGTTCTGCGTCGCTTCCAGCACCAGCATCGCCATAGTGAACGGGCCGCCGATCACCGCGACCGCCAGCGCCGCCATCCCGACCATCGCGGCATGGTACGGGTCGACCACGGGATGCCCGAACGCCAGCTGGAGCAGCCCGGCGAACAGATGACCGATCAGCGTGCCGAGGAACAGCGAGGCGAAGAACAGCCCGCCGCGAAAGCCGAAGCCGAGCGAGACGATCGACGCCAGGCTCTTGGCGAGGAGGACGAGCGCGATGAAGCCGAGCGATGTGCCCAGCATCAGATCGGCATGCAGCGCACCGTGCCCGGCCGACAGCGCCTGCGGCGACAGCATCGCGATCGGGATCAGGCAGAGGCCGCCAATCGCCGGACGCGCCCAGCCAGGGAAGCGCGCCCAGCGGGTCCCCGCCTCGACCAGTGCAACCGCCCGCATAATGACGATGCCGACGAGCGCGCAGATCACCGCTAGTCCAGCGTAGATAAGGTAATGATGCGTTTCCACCGCAACGTTCGCCGTCTCCTGGATGAGATAGGGCTGTTGCCCGAACAGTTGCGCGACAAGCGTCCCCGTCAACGCGGCGGCGACGATCGGCGCGATCGACGCCGGCGTATAAGCGCCGATGACGATCTCGAACGCGTAGAAGGCGCCGGCCAACGGCGCCCCGAACGTACCCGCGATCGCGGCGCCCGCGCCCGCGCCGACCAGCGTCCGCACTTCGGCGCGGCGCAGGTTGACC